>JAFRLP010000104.1 GCA_017431185.1 Victivallales bacterium
AGGGTCGGGTCATTCGGCACATCGAAGAAGATGCTGTGCTGAATGCCGAGCTCCTCCAGCTTTCTGAGAATGGGATCTGCGGTGCCGGTCTTATACAGGTGCGGGCCGGTGCCAGGTCGATTGTCACGGAGACCAGCGTCTTGCCTGCCCAACAGACGCAGTCCTTACAGAACCAGATGCCGTCGGCGGAGGATTCCGACCTGCCGTTGGTCAGGTCGGTCGCGTCGCTCTCGCCAGAGCACAGGCTGTAGTTGGGCCTGTCGGAGAAGTCGTAGCACTTGCCTCGGGCGAGATTACCTTCAGCTGGTCCGCTGAGTTTCAGCAGCGGCGTCATCTCGCGGTCAAGCCGTGCGTTCTCCGCTGCCGCGTAGGCGGGGAGCCCGTCGGCGCAAACGCATGGCGCAAGGGCAAATGCGCCTGCCGTGAATATGCTAAGGAAGGTATGGCTGTTCATGGGGGGCTTAGAATCTGGTCCAGACGTTGAAGATGACCCAGCCGCTGGCACCGAGATTCTTCAGTCCACTGGTGTTGAGGGATTCCACATGTCCGTCCAAGAAGGCGGTGTTGGAGCGAGATGCGTGGGCGGCGAGGATGCGGCTCCAGATTTCGCCGCCAGGGCTGACGCGCCAGGAGCGAACACCATCGGCGGCGCTCTGGTCGCGCGCCTCGAAGAGAAGGCCAAAGGCGGAAGGCGTCTTGTGGGTGGACTTGACGGTGCCGCAGCCGTCCTGGAAGATGCTGCTGTCATAGGTGCGTCCACTACTGTCCGCCTTGTAGAAAGTCCAGACGGCGGTGTGTCCGGTGGGGCAGCCGTAGCTGATGAAGCGGTAGTCGTTGGTGGAATTATTCACGGGAGGCGGTGGCGCGGAGGGGCAGTAGCACTGCTTCGCCAGTTTGCCGCCTGCAGCATCCTCGATGTAGCCGGTGTTGCCGCCCCAGGCACCCAAATCCCTGGTCAGCTGCATCGCCCACACCACGTTGGTCTGCGCAGCGGCGTACTTGGGGTTCGTCTTCGTCTTCATCTGGTTGCCCAGCCAGATGATGTCGCTGTTGTCATCGGCATACATGGCCATGGCCAGGACATTGTGCTTCAGGTTGTTCAAGCAGCTGACGGTCCGTGCCTTCTCGCGGGCCTTCGACAGGGCCGGCAACAGCATGGACGCCAATATGGCGATGATGGCAATCACAACCAGTAATTCAATGAGTGTAAAGAATTTACGCTGGGGCATGATGGTTCTCCTTACTGAACGGCTTGGTATTTCTGACTCAACTTTTGAAAACGTGGCAAATCTAGTTGAAAGGCGGCCTCCCGCGAAAGTTGCGGAGAGCGGTCGCCTTGAAGACGTTCCTTGAGGATGGCCACGGCATTCGCGCCCATGGCCGCCAAGTCCATTTTGACGCTCATCAAATCCAGATCAGGGTCGGTCTGGATGTAGCAGAGTTCGACGTTATTCCGCATGGCCAGCAGCGGATACTGCTTCAAGGTGGTTGCGACGTTCGGGGAGGAGCAGTACAAAACCACTGGTTCCTGGCCATTGGGAAGCATTCGCAGCAACGCAGACTCCTCCTCGGGCGACACGGCCATGGCGGTGCAGGTGAACCGTCTGGTGGGCTGCCCCAAGCCATCGGCAAAGCCGTCCAGGCGCCGTTGGCTGGTGCTCCAGAAATGGCTGGTGTCATGGTCCAGGCAGAGGATGGCGTGTCGAAAACCGATGCTGGCAAACGCCTGTCCAAGATGCCAGGCAGCCTGATAGTCATCGTATCCGCTCCAGTCGCAAGGGAAGTCGGGACAATGGTCAAGGAACACCACTGGCGGACGTGCATTGTTGCCCTGAAGAATTTCGCGTGCCTCAGAATCAGGCAGAATCGACCAGATCAGACAGCCAGCGCACCCCGAATCCTGAACGACCTCCTGAAGTTGACGCCGTTGGACCGCAGGGTCATTGTTGGCAGAGAAGAGGCGCATCGTCATCCCCGCCGCATCCAGACTGCGGAACAGCGAGACAAACAGCGTGCGGCTGAAAGTCTCCTCATCTATGCTATCGAAAAGAACCGCGACGTTCCTGCTGGCGACAGGGGCATTCCCGCCACTGGGCAACGGCTCGGCAACGTAGGTGCCGTGACCAGGGTAGCGGGTCAGATACCCCTCGGCCTGCAACATGTTCATCGCCTTGCGAAGCGTAATCTGGTTCACGCCCAGACTTTTCGCCAACTCACGGTCAGCAGGCAACTTTTTTCCAGGCAGCCACACGCCATTCAGGATGTTCTTCAACACCTGATCGCGCAACTGAAGGTAAATGGGAGTCACAGATTGTCGTTGGATTTTCATGGTATCTTAATATATCCCAATATCACTCAATGTCAAATTCCAATCTTTGAAATTGAAAAAGTGGCCAGTACCCCTCCAGGGAATACCCCTGTGCCTGAGACTGGCCAGATGCCGCGCGGTCTATGTTCCCTGCAATGGCCTTGCAGCCTCCGACTGCAAAGATGAAATTTTTACGCTTCAGCATTCATTTTTTTGGGCAAGGGTCTTGTTTTTTTCCTTTTCCGTTGTATAATATAGGAAAGCGTGAAGTTTACACGAGCAATTCAGTGTTTCAGACAGGTAGCTTACAGAAAGATTGCACGAGCAATTTTCCAGGCCAGGAGGAAAGGCCGGATGACATTCACGATGAAGGACATAGCGAAGATCGCGGGCGTTTCACGGCAGGCGGTCTCGGCGGCATTGAACGACGCGGGGTCAAGCAAGGTTTCCGAGAAGACGAGGCAACGTGTTCGCAGCATCGCAGAGAAGCTTCAGTACATGCCCAACCAGAATGCGAAGCGCCTTCGCGGCGGAGCCAGCAATACGATAGGCATCTACGGCGTTCCCTACGCCTCCGTTCTCGAACAAGGTCTGTGCTATGAAATCAGCATGGAGTTGTCGCGCTATGGATATAACCTGACGGTAAGCTACGGCAAGGGGGAGAAGGCGTCGAAGCAGGCGATGCGCGACCTTCTGTCGCAGGGCGTGGCCGGCATCATCGTCACGGCGACGGAGAACCCCATGACGCAGTTCAAACTTGACAACGTGCCGTATGTATTCTCGCCGTCTGCGGAATTCGAGGGTTTTGACGTCGTCGTGGACCATGCGGCGGGGACCAGGGAGGCAATGAGGGCATTGGTTGCGACGGGACGAAAGAGCACCGTGTACCTCATGCCCACCTTCATGGGCAGCATCTACGACGAGCCCAACCGACAGAAGTACCAGGGCATCGTCGATGTTCTCAAAGAGACTGGAATATCCCCTTCCATTCTGACGGTTGAGGAGTGCGGGGGCGAAGGGGCCGCCGTCGTGGAGCGGCTGCGCCGCGCAGCCCCCGACATCCTGTTCTGCTGCGACGACTACCTGGCGGGCCGAATGGTGTCGCTGCTTCTGTCGGCAGGCATCCGCGTGCCGGATGACATGATGGTTGTGGGCTACGATGGCCTAAGTTTTTGCGACATGTGCGCCGTCCCGCTTTCCACGGTTGTCCAGCCGCTGAAGACGCGCGCCGAGCATATCGTCAGAATCCTCCTTGAGCGCATCAAGGAGGGCAACCGAACACCAGAACCCGCAGGCGTGCGGCTTCCATCCTACTTCTATCCATCCGCCAGTTGCGGATTTGTCAATGAGAAGGCACGAAAACTCCCGTTGTACAATTCCTTTTCCATGCTGGAAGTCAACTGGGAGGACCGTCTATAGATGTAGCGACGGCATTTCGCCGTCGTCAGCACAACGCGGGAAACGCAAGCGACGGCGGAGATGCCTCTACCAACCGTCAACAATGCAAAAACAAGAAATCCTTCAACTTGGTTTTCAACATAGAAACAAGGAGACAAGCAACATGAAAAGGAAATTTACATTGATTGAACTGCTCGTCGTGATAGCCATCATCGCGATACTCGCCGCGATGCTGCTGCCCGCCTTGAGCAAGGCTCGTGACAAGGCACGCGCCATCGCCTGCATCAACACCCTGAAGCAAATTGGCCTTGGCTTCGCCATGTACTCCCACGAGTACGAGGACTACAACTGCTTCATGTACTATTTCCCCAACGGGAAAAATACCGAGCCTCAATACTGGTGGCAGGATGCAATCATTCCCCATGTCGGCGACTGGAAAACGTACCTGTGCCCCGCCGAGCCAAAGCCCGCCGATATAACTTCCTCCTCGAAACGGCCACAGTCCAACGGCTCAATCATCTACCCCAACCCGCTCTACACAGGCTACGCCCGCAGCAACAAGACATCTGGCTGCGAACCCAAGGAATTCAAGAAGTTGAATCAATACAAACATCCTAGCGAGACGGCCAATGCAGCCGACTCCCTGAAAAACGAACTCCGCGGCTCAAGTCCGGAGCCAAGGCTCACGGTTGGCAACGCCAGCTGCGCCTTGGGAGTCCGCCACAACCACACCTTCCAGCTGGTTTACATCGACGGCCATTGCGGCGCGCTGCGCTTCTCCCTTTGGAATGGCGTACTCTGGGAGATGATTAATTAGTCTTTTGGGTAACGGTTCAGCCCCCTCACCTGTTTTGACGTCCGTAGCGTCAGATTTGCCACAAGTGCATGATGCGCCAGGCGTGAGACCCCAACCTGCCCGCGAGGCCTTCAGGCCTCGCGGATTGAAGTTGTCTGAGGTTCTGAATAGATTCCCTTTTTGGAAAAACCGGCAATGCGCCCTACCATTGGAGGTGTCCATGCGTAAAATCCTGCTGTCTCTTTGCTGCACTGCATTCACTCTTCTCGCCGGTCCCAAGGCGCAGTGGATTGCCTATCCCGAGGACGTGAAGGAGGGAGTCAACCAGAAGCGGTACCTGCGGACTGAATTCCAGGTCTCCGCCAAGGCGGTCAAACGGGCCACGGTCGCCTACCTCATCGACGATGACGGTTCTGTCATGCTCAACGGCAATGCCGTCGAGCACCGCAAGACCCGCATCACAGGGAACGGCACCGCCAAGCAGTACGATGTCACAAGGGAGTTGCTCCGCGGGCCGAACACGCTCTGCGCCATCATGGTCAACCATGGCGGACCAGGCGGACTTATCCTGCATCTCTCGATCACCTACCAGGACGGCAGCGAGCAGGAGGTGTTCTCGGACACGGGCTGGAAGGCATCCAGGGAAGAATCCCCTGGCTGGGAGAAGGCAGGCTTTTCAGACAAGGAGTGGCAGACGCCCATCTCGGCAGGAGACTACCTGACAGACCCATATCCCGTGACAAACGACCTCATCGCCCTCTACGCCAACGACGACGCGGCGGCGGAACGCGCCCGCAGACGCCAGGTCGCCAAACGGACACAGCGGTTGCTTGAAAGGCTTGACAAGGAGCCGCCACTCCAGGCGAAAATCGCCTACAAGGACGGCGGGGCCTTCATTGACCTCGGCGGCGAACTGCACCGCCCCGTCCTCTACTGCTACAGCAGCGGCGGAAGGGACACCCCGAATTTCCGCGAGAAAATCGAGAACTTCGAGAAGGCGGGCATCCACCTGCTCTGCTTCGGCATCGAGGCGGACTGGTTCTGGAAAGGACCCGGACAATACGACTACCAGGCCATGGACGACCTGCTTGCCAGGGCGCTCGGCCAGACCCCTGAAGGGCGCTTCATCTTCTCCATCACATACTCCCATGGCCCCCAATGGTGGAACGAACTGCATCCGGAGGAGACCATCAAGTACGGCAGAAACAGCACGAAATACTCCAAGAGGGACAACATCGGCTCCTACAACGCCCCTTCCTTCGCCTCCGAACTCTGGATCAAGGAGGCCTCCGAGACTGTCCGCAAACTCGTCGGGCACATCGAGGGCACACCCTATGCGAAGCGCGTTTTCGGATACAGAATCAGCGCGGGCGTCTATTCCGAATGGCACTACTACGGCATGGCGGACTCCATGCCGGACGTCAGCGAACCGATGGTGAAACTGTTCCGCGCCTACCTCCGCGAGAAGTACAGCGGTGACGTCGAAAGCCTCCGCAAGGCCTGGCGGCAGCCCGAGGTCACCTTCGAGAGCGCCGTCCCCCCACCGGAGGAAATCCGCAAGGAGGTCCTTGCCGGAGCGCTGCGCGACCCCGTGAGGCACGCCTGGACGCTCGATTTCCTCCACTGCATGCAGCGTTCCCTCCGCAATGCGCTTCTCGCGCTCAACAAGGCGGCGAAGGAGGCCAGCAACGGACGCGCGCTGGTGGGCAACTACTGCGGCTACTTCTTCGGCATGGGATATACGGCGGAGGGATGGCATCTCGTGAACGACGAATTCATGGAGTCTCCATACGTGGATTTCCAGATCGCCCCCTGCTGCTACAGCGGACGCGAGTTGGGCGCCGCGCAGCTTTCGCGCAGTCTGTGGTCATCCTACCCCCTCCACAACAAACTGTGCATCTTCGAGGCGGACACGCGAACACACATCTCCAAGAACAGAATCCAGCAGGCCAAGACCGTCCAGGACAGTATCGCCATGCTTTCGCGCGACTTGGCGCAGGCAATCGCCAAGGGGAGCGCCTTCTGGTACTACGACTTCGGGCGCGACTGGTACAACTGTCCCGAAATATTGCAGTTCTTCCACAGCGTCGCCCCCGTTTACGACGCCGTGAAGGACTTCAGTTCCAGCGCGGAGGCAGCCATCATCGCGGACTGGGAGAGCGGCTACTACCATGCCATACAGGCCTCCCAGGGCGGCGCCCAGGTCTATGCGAGCATAAACCAGCAGCCCCGCGAATTGAACAAGGCGGGCATCCAGTTCGACGCCTTCTCCTTCGCGGACCTCGGCAACCCCGCCTTGCAGAAATACAAACTGTTCATCTTCCCGCAGCTCTTCTACGTGACTGCCGAAAAACTTGCCAGACTCGCCTCCATCAAAAAGGCCGGAAAGACGCTGCTTTTCCTGAATGCAGCGGGGTGGCTCACTCCCCATGGCCCTGACGCCGATTCCATTGCCAAGACCACGGGCATCCAAACGGAGGTCCTTCCTCGACAGACCTACATGACGATGAAACTTGCGCATGGCCCCATCATGGAATACAACGGGCCAGCCTTGAAATATGGGCCAGTGCTGAAAATCACCGACCCGCAGGCGACCATCCTCGGCACCACCAGCCTGGGTGAAGACAGGCAGATTCCCGCATACGCAAAGAAAAGGAATGCGGACGGCTCGACCACCTATCTGTGCAGCGTGCCCTTTGTCTCGGCTTCGCAACTGCGCAGGATTGCCCGGGAGGCCGGCATACACACGTACTGCGACAGCGGAGACGGAGTCGTCTTCGCCAACAACTCCATGATCTCCCTCCACACGGCGACTTCAGGCGAATACACCCTGAAGGCGAAAAAGCCCGTGAAATGGACAATGGTCTTCCCCGAGAAGCGCGCCTATCCGGGGACAAAGGCCACGCTCACCTTCACCGCCTCCGAACCGAACACCTACATCTTCGCAATCGTTCCTTGAGACACCTGTTCAGAGAGCCATGAACTCGCAAGACCGGAACCGCAATCCCTACCAAGGCGTTGATTGGGAAAAGCAAATCAGAATCACCGGCTGCACGCATCTGCATTGCTCCACGCGGGAGGAATTCATCCATGCGATGGAAAGTGGCCTGGAGTTTGCGACCTTTTCGAATTACCACCCATCCGCGCCCTATTACCCCGCAAGTTCCATCCGCGAGAACACCTTCAAGTTGGGGCAGCCCTCCTACATTCGCAATGGGGAGGTCATCCATGAACGGCTTGATTACCGAAGCCTTTTTGCGGAATGGGGGGTGGGGCAATCCCAACTGCCGGCCTCGGAAGGCGAATTGCTGTTCCCGCCAATGCCCCCTGGCGTCATGGAGGCCCCCAATGCGGAGCACCACTTCTTTTCGGACTACAATGTCTATCTGCATGTGACTTGCCCTGGCAGTTTTTTCGCCAGCGGCAACTATGACCGCAACCGGCACTCCGTGTTGGCCCAGCATGGGATCCATTCAGGAACCCAAATGCCTTGGCGCAAAGCCTTTGACGCAATGCTTGAGGCTTTGATGCTCCCAGACGGCGGGGGCATCGTCATCAATCATCCGCATTGGTCGCATCTGCCCCACACATTCCTTTGTGAAATGCTTGACCATGACCCGCGGGTGCTGGGTCTGGAAGTCTTCAATGCGAATTGCCGCATGGAAGGAACTGCCGCAGCCGAGAGCCAATGGGATGAAGTGCTCGGCACAGGCCGCCAATGCTATGGCTTCTGCGTGCAAGACCACCTGGGCGAAGGAAAACTCCAGGGACGAACCATCCTGCTGCCAGAGGAACGTACCGCCGAGTCTTGTCTGCGGGCTTATCGCCAGGGACGCTTCTACGGAGCAATCAAGGGCGAGGGATTGCATTTCGAGTCGGTGGAATTCGACGGGCGCACCCTGCGCGTGCGCTGCGACAAGGAGGCAATCATCCTCCTGCTCAGCCATCGCGGAGTGCTGGTCGAACTTTGGACTGGCAGGGAATTGCTCTACTCCGTTCCGGAGTCTGACCGAGGGAAAGACGTCTTTCTGCGCGTAACGGCGACAGACCAGGCAAGCGGGGAAAAACTCTTCACCCAGCCATTCATGCTGATTTGAACTTAGCCCCCCAACCCGCGCCTTGCGGCGCGGGCACAAAACAAAGAGTTCAGGTGCGGGAGCGGTGGCGACACGAGGGCTTTAGCACGGGCACATGACAGTGGCGCGGGAATAAAGGCGCCTCCAATTGCACAGGCGGAATCCTCTGGCTTCACCTTTCCGCCAGACTATTTGGCAGACCCAACAATGACGGACTCCACGCCAAGACAGTCCGCCACTTTTCCCAGTGTTTCGGCATGATGTCCGACCCCCAGCGCGAAATGATGCGTCGGCCCTTCCGTAGCCCAACGCCTCAGGAACGTGCGGACATCGGGCTGAAACCTGCCATGCGTGTTGGTATTGCCAGTGGGCGGAATCGGTCCCGGCACGGACTCGCCCTCGGCAATGATGAACTTGAATTTTCCATCGGCCTTCACCCCGATGCTCAGCAAGGTGATTGGCCCGACCTTGATGTTGAACTCCACTCCGGCGCCGGAACCCGGCTTGCCATGGTATTTTTTCAGGCTCCTCAAGACTGGTCTGCGGTCGGAGATGTTCAAATGGTGCGGGCCGTCATGGCCCACCAGGACAGTGTCCCGCACGAAGTCAATGGGGTGGAATTCGGCAAAGCTGCCGCCAATGTCCAGGCGGTCGAAAATCATCATGGCGATACAAGTCTTGATGTCGAATTCGCCGCACATGGGAAAGCCAGCGGAGGTCAGAAGGGAATTGCCAACGATGAAATTCGCGACCAGCGCGCGCATCTCCGAGCCCGGTTCGGCCTCGTAATAGTAGGCCAGTCCGTCAAGTTTCCTCTCCTGGATAAACTGCTCCAAGGCGACAGCCGCCCGGGCTGCCCTGCCAAGGTCTTCGGCGTTAAGCTTTTCGGTCACGGGATCGCAGACCGGAGCCGGGGTGTCAAAGAAGTCCAGAATCCGACCCTTCATCTCAATGGCTTCGGGGCTTGAGTCGTTGACCTCCCGCCAATGCCGCAGCACTTCACCAGGCTCGCATTGGACGACATGGCAGCCGAATGCAGCCGTCACCGCAGTCGGGTCGGTCTGCATGTCAAGCATCGACTCAAGCACATGCCCCATATGCCCCAGGCGCGCCCGCCGGAGGTCATGCAGAACGTTGGCAATGGAGCACCACTCGGCAATCTCCGCGTCGGCCAGGGCATCGTTTTCCAGCCGTCCGACAATGATTGACGGGGCCTTTCTGCCCATTCTCACCGCAACGCCGGCGAATTCAGGAACGGCGCAGTAGTCATCATTGCAGAGCTGCATGAAAGTCCGTGCCTTGCCATAGTCCATCGCCTCCAGCGGCTGAAGGGCGACCAGGACAATCGGAATGTGCATTTCGCGGGCGATGACCCCGAAGGTCGAGCTGGTGGCGTAGGTCACCATGTCGATGAACAGCAGGTCCAGGTCGGCGGCCTTCAGCGCCGGCAGGCCCCCATAGGCCTTCTCCGCATTGTCAACCAGGCCAAAGTCGAGCGCCGTCACGGCATTCCTCTCCACCTTGGCGCGAAACGTCTCCATTTTGCCGAGCATGATATCGCGGAGCCCTTCAAATTGGCTCCAGTAGGTGTCCAGGCCGACCCCCACGATTCCGACATTGGCATCCAGTGGCTTTCTTCTTGCGATTTTCATCTCTCTACCATGATATCAAAATGGTTCCAGTCACGTTTCGGCAGGTCAGAACGTTCCCCGCAAAGCCGCCTTCACTTTCCGTCTCCAGAAAATCGCCCTCCACATAGGGTGGCGCCCCAGGGTCCTTCAGCACTTTCGTCCGTGCCTCGAAACCGGGTTCAGGGCGGAAGCGAAGCGTGGCGTCCTTCAGTCCGCTCACCTCCAGGCGTCGTTTGACTTCCGGCGTGCATCGGCAGAATTCCTTGCACCTGACGGCTCCGTCCTGCATTTCAACGAACACACGGCATTCCATGTGGACGGCCTTGGGGAAATGATATACCGCAAGCCCATCCCTGATGAGCGTCTCGGTTTCCACAAAAATCGGCGCTCCTTCGGGGAACCTCAGCCGTTCCGCCGTGTTCATGTCGGGCACATACGATGACAGATACAAGGCGTTCCTGCAATAGTTCATCACCATCATCGGCTCCGGCTGCACGGGGGAAAGCCTGTCGAATTCGCAGAGATAGCCCAATTTCCCCAGCAGAATGCGCATCAGGCTCTCGGGGTAGAAATACCTCCCACGGTCAAGCATATCCACATATCGTCCGTTCTTGCCTATGGTGAACGAGTTGCCGCCCCTGACCCAGGCCACGTTTCCGCGCCTCAAGGCAATCACCTTGTCCTGCACGGAGGCAACCACCTCCACGTCATCCCCCGCCTTCACGGTATCAATCCCCCCTGCGCAATAGGTCGGCTCGTGCCGTAGCATCGCGCTTTTCCCTTCAATGGCGGACGTGAGTTCGCCCGATATCGGGTCAGACCTTTCCAGGCCGAGCAGCGCCAGCAGTTCCGGGGCATTGACAGGGCCGTAGAGCAGGACTTTTCCACCGCCCTGGATGAATTTTGACAGCAACCCGAGGATTTTCGGGCGTTGGAAGGCGGCTGTCGGCGCCACAAGGACATTCCCGTCACACGCCCCGCTTGCCATGGCGGCCTCAAGATTGCCGGTGCTGACCACGGTGCCCACGGGGAAACCGCAGTTGATTGCAGTGCGCATGAACCAGTCCCCGAAGAAAACCTCGGCCATGCCCTCTCCTGAAAACACCATTTCATGGTATTCGTCGAAGGGATACAGCCAGATTACGGGGCCGCCCTTGTCCGGCGCCGTGTCCAAGGCCGCCCGGATGTGGGGGATGACCTCATTCGGCACCTGCTCCGGCATGTTTCCGCAGGAGTCATCCACCGAAAGGAAACACACCCTGTCGGGTCCCTCGGCCCGTCCGTCCTCCCCGAGCCTGGCGACCGCCAGCGGCAGATAGATGTCGTGTGGGTTTCGTCCGTAACGGTCAAGCCACGGACTGTTGATGAACCATGGGTCATGGACATAGAAGCGGAAGGGATACCCTGTGCCCTTCGGGAGTTCCGCGATGTGCGACATCCAGCCGGCGAGTTCCATTCCGAAATCCCCGTTCAAGGCGGCCCATGGTGAATTCGGGGGCGGTTTGACTCCTGGGACATTCCGATAGATTTCCCGCAAAGGCACACCGTCCGAGGCCAAGTCCATTGCCGTCGAAAGGTTTGTGCCGCGGGTTTCAATCGGCAGTCCTGGCAGTTCCCTGCGCAGGTCAACCCAGAATCGGAGAATTTTCTTCTTTATGTCCACGCAGGCCGCGTTGTCGAATTTCCTGCCGTCGAAAAGAGCGCCGCACACGCCCCAGGCCTCCAGGCCAAAGCCAAAGCCATTGGATAGCCATATATAGTCGAAACCCATGTCCTCGCAGAAGCGCCTGGCCTGTCTGCCCAGAAATTTTCCGAAGGAGGTGCCCTCCTCTATCCCCTTCGGAAATCCGGCGTAGGCGGTGGGGTCCGCGTGAAGTTCCGCATAGCAGCAGACAAAGTTCCTGACCTTCTTGCCATCTCCCAGCGTGTCGGCCAGACAGACTTCCTGGTGCCGCCTGTATTTGAAGGGGGAAACCGCAAATTCCGGACTTGGGTCGAAGGTGCAGCCAAGTCGGACTCCCCTGCCCTTTTCCGCAAAAACCTGGCGCATGGTTCCAAGGAGCCGCCTCAAGTCCCGATAAGTGTATTCGGGGAGGCTTTTCCTGTACAGGCGCGGCGAATGGTGAATGCTGAGCTGTTCCTGCGGCAAGTCGGGAATGTCACCGAAGACCTGGGAGTTGGCCACGCCAATGTATTTTCCCCATTCAAAGCCATCGTCAAGCCTTCCTCTGTAGTCCAGAATCTCCGAGCCATCCGCAGCCCAGAGCAGAATGGAGACGCACTCCATGTCCCTGGTCAGCGGTAGCCACTGCCTGTAATGGATTTCTCTTTTGCATTTCCATTTCCTTTCTTCATTGGATGTTTAACGCCTGATGACAAGCATTTTGGTCTTCCGCGGTCTGATGGACAGGGGATGGAACCGCTCCTCCTGCCCAGTGAGCACATTTTGCGCAGTCCCGTGCCCGAAGAGGCCGCCGGGCAGGTCAACGGTCAAAACCTCGTTGTAGGAGGTGTTGAAGGCGGCGACCAGGAAACCTTCGTTCCGCCGATAATAGCTGACGGCGACCCCGTGCTTCCAGTCGCCGAGGCCGTTCTCCCAATAGGGTGACCAACGGCAGTCCTTTTCGTAGGCGCCGAATTCCTTCATGGCGTTCCAGCATGCGACAAGCCCGGGAATCTGCTGCGACGTCACTCCAATGGGCAGGTTATCATGCAACAGGGAGAGGCCGACCACCTCCTCAAGGCTGACAATGGCCTTCACGTCATGCACATAGGTTGGCATGTTCAGCGTCGCGAACCAGTTGAATTGGACTCCATACTGCCGCTGTGGCATAAATGCGAGCTGGTAATAGGGCAGCGAAAGTGTCTGATAGCCGCGCTCCCCTCCCTTTTTCGCAGCCGTCCAATTCTCCCCCTGGGTGATGACGTCAGTCCAGAGCGCACATGGTGTCAGCACCTGCGCGTGCTGCAGGATGAGATTCCCGGGGGCGGCCAGATGGGTGACATTCCAGAACTTCAGGAAAAGGGCGCGCAGTTCCAGAATCGGCACCTCACCCAGGCTTTCGCCATTCTCCTCGTAGCCGCAGCCGTGGTACCTGTTACGGCAGGAGCCATAGCCGGTCATGTCCAGGTAGAACCCCTTCAGACGTTCATTCTTCAGCAATTCAGATATTCCGTGGAGGTAGAAATTATGCCACGCGGGACACGGGCAGACCAGAGAATAGGTGGCCTCGGTCCCGACGTGCCTCTGCCTGGGATACTGCTCCCATTCGCAGGAGAACGGAAGTTCGTTTTCCATGCTAATCGGCGTATAGGTATTGTCCACCCACAGCAGAGGGGCGAGCGGCATTTTCGCCAGCCGGTCCGTCGCCGAATCCAACTGCCTTTTTTGCCCCTGGTCAAGATAGGGGTTCCCCTGAGTGCAAGTCAAGCCGCATTCGATGACTTGGGTCGCCACGTCGCCGGGCCGGACATTGATTTCGGCGCCTGTGAAGAATTTGGTCTTCAGCGGCCCGGATTTCCAAATGCGGTTCAGCGCCGTCTCGAAATGCGCCCGGTCGTAGCGGAAGAACTGGTTGAACCCGACACGCTACAGACGGTTTCTGTCCCCGATGTCCCTGACAGGTGTGCCGATGAAGCCAAATTCATAGCGTCGTCCGTCTCCGCTGATTTCCAACGCTGAGGACACCAGCGGAAAAGTCAAGGTGATGCGGTCCGCGGACTCCGTGACCCTGCTGTATTCCTCCGTGCGCATGTTGCGTGGCGACTTGAACATGGCGAACATTCCGAAGTCAACACCGCCCACCCAATAGAAATTGCAGAATTTGTCGCTCCATTTCCAGCCAGTCACCGAAAAGTTCCCGCCGTCCTCTGGCTGCGGAAAAGCCATGTCGGCGATTTTCGCGTCGCCGACCAATGCCAGGTAGCGCATCCCGATGCTTCCAAGGAAATTCATGTTGTTCTTTGCGCGCAAGTAACGAAGGTCCTCCCTGACCAGCGGCAATGAGATGGAAAGTTCTTCAAGCACTTCGACGCCAGCGTCCAAAGGAATTAAGGTCAGGTCATTCCATATCAGGCCGTCAAAGGCGATTATGACCTTGCCTGACACGGCCAGCCTCCCGTCGGCGCTTCTCCCGGAAAACAGGAGTTCCGACTCGACATTGGAGGTCTTCGAAAGCCGTATTTCCTGGATTTCCACTGGCCTTGAGTTCACGCTCAACTCCATCGGCGCCGCGAGGAAAGGCCTCTGGCGGATGATGACGCTCTCCGGCAATGCCCCTTTCCCGTAAACATACTCCTTGCCGAATGTCGAAAAGGTCATTTCGGAGCCGGAAACCAAAGTCCGCAGTTCAGCCCATCCGGGAGGCGGGGCGGTTATTCTGCCCACTTCCCCCCGCCGATTCCATTCAGGGTCGGGCGGCCGCCTCATTCTCCTGTCGATTTCCGCCAGAGTCGTGCCGTCGGCTCCCTTTAGCCGGACAACGGCCCTGAAGTACCCGGGCCTGACCCCAGTGATGTCAATGGGAAACATGAACTTGTCCTTTCCGGAGATGTCCTCGTCGATTTCCAGAAGCCGGTCTCCCGAGTCGTCTGTCAAGCAGATGGAGACTCTCCGATTCGTCGGAAGGCCGGACAAACGGGTGACATCCCCATCCGCCCATAGCCTGTTTTCCGTGTACAAGGGCGCAAGGGACACCGCAAACGGTGGCGCACAGCGTCCACGCGCCCTGCCGCTGGCAATGACCTTATCCCCCACGTTCACACTCCAGTTGTAGTCCACTTCACACTCCTCGCTGATTCTTGCCACAACGCCCACCCTGACGTCCCCGCCCGTCGGGATTTTTCCGTCAAGAAACTGGTTCTCCGGGTCATTTGCGACTCCGCCCTTCAGCAGGACTTCTCCAGAGGGAGCGCCGTCAGGCGCATGGATTTTCCCGATGACTCCCAGCGAGCCGTCGGCAAAGTCGGCAAGCCTGTCCAACCGAAAAAACGCGCAGCGCTTGACGAAGACGAACTTCCCAAAACGGTCAGGCTCCATAAAACTGCCGCCACCATCCCAGGCCGTCCAGCGTTTGGGCAACGCATAGCCAAGTTTTTGGATGTCATCATAGTCGCGGCAAAGCTGGACACGCCACGCCTGTCCAGCGTCGGGAGTCGGCTGGCCAAGGGACGCAAAGGGAATGGCGACCTCCGCCTCCCAGACGTCCTGGACATAGTAATCGTCATGGAGCAGCCTGTTGGCAATCTCCCAGGTGGGATTCCAGCCATCGCCAGGGACAACAGTCGAGCCAATGAGCGCCTGGTCGTATCTTGAGCCGGCAGGGTCAAAGACAAGTTTAAACCACTTGTCCCCGTTTGGCGCAAGGTTAATCTCAATCGCGTCATTCTGGACAATTCCGTCATCGTCACGCGGAAGTCGAGTTGCTTCAGCAAGAAAACGTTTTTTAGAGCGGAAGGCGAAATAGAGCCTCTCGTCATCCCATTTCGCATAGACAGTCACCGGCTTGTCCGACGTGCTCCAAGTGAGGTCGCAGAAGCCTCCAAGGACAGCGGCGTCCGCCCACTCCTCCCGGTCGATGTTCCCATCAATCACCGGTCTTCTGGCGGCAAAGGGAATGACGGCCATCGCCTGGAAGCGATGCGGCTTTTCCGTGCCTTGTACAGCATTCTTTGCCTTTTCGCCATTCACCCGCCTGCCGACGGGACCGCTGAAATCCTCCAGGGCAAACGTTTTGGAGGCGATGCAAAGCGCCCCCAGCAGCAGAAGACTTGCGAACATTGTCCTTTTCATCTACCTTCACTCCTTTTCTCTTTTGACGAACATCGACAGCAGATACTGCGCATAAACGCGATGCCCGAAATCATTCGGGTGGTTGACCCCGTTTCCGGTCAGGCTTACGTAGTGGCTGCTGAATAATTCATAAATATTTGATAGAATTGCTTGACAAATATCAATTTTGCCTTGGAAGAGCGGCAGTTTGTCCCCGACGAAACCTGGCACGGAGCCTGGCCATTTTTCCGTGTGCTCATAGACGACTTCCGTCTGCATCTCGCAGAATCCCGTCAGGCGATGGAACAAGACGCCACGGCTTCTATCACCCTTCCTGTAGTTGATGGAATGCTCCGCGCCGACCGCAGGAAACAGGGACGCGGCCTCCAGAAAACCGATTCTCGAACCTTGCGGCAGAACAATTCGTCTGGTGCCAGGCTCCAGGAGACAATCCTTTCCCGGAACATAGACAATCCCCTTGAATGCGCTTTTCAACTGGATGATTTTGTCTGGCTTGAACAGGCAGGTTGCACAGGCCAAGTCACCGCCTTCCCTGACGAACAGCAGGGACTCGCCATAGACCGTGTTCCCCTCCCAGAAGGGGATGCCTGCAACCACCTCCCCTCCACCGGCAAGACAGACGACGCCGGCAAGAATGCAGGCTGCCAGTACCCTTTTTCCTTTTTCCGTCTTCACGTCCATAAGATTGTCCACAAGCCTTGTTTTTCACATGGGGCATTTCAGCGTTCACGGCACATAATATACGACTTTTGGACGGATAAAACTTGGGGAGGAAAACAATGCCGGACATTAGGCCGCAAAAAATCACTGTAGTCCAAATTTTACCAGTTGCGCAATTGGGAGTTGGCCGCGCGGAGCGCGGCCTGCCATACCAGACTAGCCTAAGGAAAGAGTGCCGCGTTGGGCACACCGACCTCATAAACTCAGACTTCCTGACTTCGACAGCGACCGCCACTCTCCTGCAATCTGCTGATATAAAAACAATTACATTATAGAAAGGCTGTGTTTCCCCGTTTTGCCAAGGGGAAAAAGCCTTTGTGATATTTTCGTCCGTCGCGGATGCA
>JAFRLP010000105.1 GCA_017431185.1 Victivallales bacterium
ATCCGCACCCCCTGCGGATGGAGGTTGTCTGTTTTTTAACATGAAACTCTCCCAGCCTGCGGTTGTGAATTTTTTTGGGAGGCGCCGATTTGATTTTCGGGAAATAGGTGCTAAAGTGTGGATATGCATCAAGAGTAGTTTTCCAGCGATGGAAAACGAGGCCAACCGGTCGGCGTGAAACGGTGGACTGTCTCCCCTTGGGACAGATGTGGCAAATCTGCAAACGAACGCTACAGAAACTTTTCAGGCCGTCTTGATGCAAAAAGCGTCAGGACGGTTTTTTTTCAACTGAACTGAAAGGAAGAGCAACTTTTTGCCAAGGAGAATAACGCCAATGATTAAGACTTCCGAATGGGTTTCCCTCGGTCATCCCGACAAAACCGCCGATTACATTTCCTGCTACCTGCTTGACCGCTACCTGGAGAAAGACCCGAAGACCCATTTCGCCGTCGAGGTGATGCTGAAGGACAACTTTGTCACCCTGGGCGGCGAGGTCAGCAGCAAGGCAAGATTCAGCAGCGAGGAACTTGAGCATTTTGTCCGCGAGGCCGTGAACGAGGTCGGCTACACCAGGGAATACCAAGCGGAATGGGGGAAGAAGAACACCATCTGCGGTGATGACCTGAAGGTCACCGCCTACCTGGGTCTCCAGAGCGACGGCATTGGACAGGGTGTGGACAGGGACGCCTGGGGGGACCAGGGCATTTTCCACGGCATGGCTGTGAACAATCCGGATTTCGGCAATATGCCCCTGGACTACTCCCTGGCAAAGAAACTGGGACGCGAACTGTTCCGCTCCAATTTGGGCGGACTGGACATCAAGACCCTTGTGGCGACGAACGATGGCCGTGTCAGCCATGTGACCATAGCCATCCCACAGTTGCCCGACAGCCATAACACCCAGAGGATTCTTGACATCGCCAGGGAAATCACGGGGTGCTCCGATATCCTGCTCAACGGGACAGGCTCATACGTCAGTCACTCCAGCATCGCCGACTGCGGCATCACGGGACGCAAGCTGGCCGTCGATTTCTACGGCGGAAACTGCCGCATCGGCGGCGGTTCGCCCTGGACAAAGGACGCGACCAAGGCCGACCTCACGCTGAATCTCCACGCCAGAAAACTGGCGCTGGACTTCATGCAGCAGCACAAGCGGGATTGCGTCTATACATCGCTCTCCTGCTCCATCGGCTCCGCGGAGGTCGAGATTTCCTATCAGGACAGCAAAGGCAGCGAACTCCAGAATGAGAAGGCCATTGTCAAACCGTCGGACCTCATCGGCAAATACCAACTGGACACCCCAATCTTCACCTCTCTGTGCCGTGACGGTCTGTTCAGCAGGCTGAACTGACCAGGGCGAACTGTTCCGCAGGGAAAAGCACATGCCTGAATGCAAGAAAGACCGTATCTACACCGAACTGCGCCAGTCCATTCTGGATAACATTCTGCCGCAGGGCAGCAGGTTGCCGCCCGAAGTCGAATTGGCGCATAAACTGGGGGTCGGGCATGTGACTTTGCGCAGCGCCCTGGCGCGTCTGGAGGCCGAGGGACTGGTCGAGCGCTTCCGCAGCAGGGGAACATTCGTCGCGGAGCGCAGCCGCCACTCCTCCTACCTGCTGCTTCTGCCGGACGGACTGGAGACGCTGGACACGCCAAGCCGCTACGTTCTGGCCGGCATCGAGGCATACGCCGAGAACAGGCTGCTCAACATCGAGCGATGCCCCATCAGCCTGTTTCTCTCCCTCTCTCCAGGGCAAAGGCAGGAAATCAAGCAGAACTACCGTCTCAAGGGAATCATCCTTGAAACGGGTCATCTGCGCACCGCGCCCGCCCTGGTCAAGGCGCTTCAGGAGATGGAACTCCCCGTCGCCGTGCCGCACGCGCTTCCGCAAGACAACCTGCCAGCGGACTTCTTCATCTTGCAGACGGATGAGCGGCAGGCCCTGGCCGACTCCTACGCCTACCTGGTCTCCAAAGGCCACCACCGCATCGCAGGCCTGTTTGTCGCCATCCCCGGTGAGATTCCAGATGTCATCCGCGGATACAGGCGTCACGAATTATGGCGCAGGCTAAAGAAGACGGGAGTCGATTACGACGAGTCGCTTCTGGCGCTCATCCCGAACGAAATGGTCGCCATCCGCGAGACCGTGCGAGCCTGGATGAGCCTGCCCTCCCCTCCCACCGCCATGCTCTGCCAGTCAGACCGCGTGGCCTTCAAGGCGCTTGCGGAATTGCACGGCCTCGGGCTGGACGTGCCAGGGCAAATCTCCGTCATGGGCTACTCCAACTATCCTGGCAGCCAACTCGTCACGCCTGCGCTGACCACCATTGACACCGACCTGAAGGTCTGCGCCAAAATGGCCCTGGAGCAACTGGAAAACGCCCAAAAGGGCGGGGGGCTCCGCACGTCCACCCCCATCTTCACCCCCTACCAGCTCATCGAACGCGCCAGCGTCGCCGCGCCATCCATCCGCAGGGCCTGAGGGGCCCTGCGGACAAAGGCCTGTTCAGAATTTGACCACCTTCTTCTTTCGGCCAGAGTCATAAAGACCCATGATCAGGCGGTGGGCGGTGTCAAGGATTTCCTCGCCGGTGATGGGCGGCTCCTCGCCGGAGGCCAGAGCCTCGTAGAAGTCGGTGATTTCCTTATAATGGCTGGCGCCCCAGTAGGAGGGGCCGCCGCCGTAGTCGAACACCTCGCTGGGGTCCGGCTTGGCCACAAACTCGTGCCCATCGTCAAGCACGACCCTGCCCTCTTCCGCCTTGATGTGCGCGGTGCCTTTCTCGCAGGCGAATTCAATCTCCACGGACGCATCGCTGCTGTAGTAGTTCATGCACCAGAAGGAGGCCCGCGTGCCGTTCTTGAAGGTGATGAGACCGTCGGCGCAGTCCTCCACCTCAATGATTCCCTGGTGGGCGCGGTTGGCCAGGGTCACGTCACACGACTCCAGGTTCTCGCCCTTTTCGCCGTAGCCAATCATCCAGCACATCAAATCGATGGTATGGATGGCCTGGTCGATGATGCTGCCGCCGCCCTCCTTCTCCCAGGTGCCCTTCCAATCGCTTTCCGTGTAGTATTCGTCGGAACGGAACCAGTTGACCGTGCAGCGCGCGGAAAGGATTTTGCCCAGGCTGCCCGAGTCCAGCGCGCGCTTGACCAGACGCGAACCCGCATTGTAGCGGTTCTGGAAAATGACTCCCAACTGCCTGCCGGTCCTCTTCGAGGCCTTGACCATATCGGCGGCCTGCTTGTAGGAGATGGCCATCGGCTTCTCCGTCAGCACATGGCAGCCCAGCTCCATCGCCCGGATAGCCACGGGCGCGTGCAGGTAATGCGGCAGGCAGATGTGAACCACATCCAACTTCTCCTTGGTGATCATCTCCTCGTAATCCGTGTAGATTTTGGAGACTCCAAACAACTTTGCACGGTCTTGGGCGGCATTGCGGTCAACGTCACAAACCGCCACAAGCTTCACGCAGTTCTGGGCTTTGGCAGGCATTCCGTGAAAGGGGGAAATTCGCCCGCAACCAATGATTCCAACTTTGAATTTCTTCATTTCCTGTTCTCTTGTTTTCTGTTGTCCATCACTCTCTGCTTCTCCGGATGGAGCCATTGCGGACAGAGCCAGGTCTGCATTCAGGCAGACAAAATCCGCAAACCTGTATTTCAAGACCTATAATATCATTCATCGAATGATATAATCAAGTTGGTTGGATTCACTTACTGGGCCTTCGGCCCTCAAATCGCGCATAAAAACGGCAAATGACGCCAGACTCTCCATCTGGCTGCCGGCGACCCGCCAGGTTTTTCGGTAGCCACGCCCCCCCAGGTAGGAGACCAGGATTTTACGCGCCAGCACAAATCCCTCGTGTTCCCCGTACAAATCGACCATTCCAAGCACATGGCGTTCCATCACATCGCACAGAGCCTCATGGGTCGGGGCAAAATGCCGCCACTCCCGAAGCGCACGGAACACCCAGGGATTGCCGATGGCACCTCGGGCGACCATCAGGCTGGTGCAGCCGGTGCCCGCCACCAGTTCCAGGGCATCCTGAAAATTGAAAATCCCGCCGTTGGCCGTGACAGGGATGCGCAGCGCGCGCCTGACCGCCTCAATGACCCGCATGGCCACGGGGCCGGCGTAGATGGCGCGGGCATTGCGCCCATGCAGGGTCAGGCCGTCAATTCCGCAGGACTCCAATTTGCGGCAAAGCGCCACCGTCGGCTCTGGGTTGTTGTAGTCCCGAATGCGCAGTTTGACCGTCAGCGGCCTGTCGTCAATGACGTCGCGGAGAATCTTGACGCACGTCAAAGCCAGATGCTCATTCTCCCGGCGCACCAGCGCCGCACCGGCAGGACGCTTCACCACCTTGGCCATCGGACAGCCCATATTGAAATCCACGGCGTCGAAGTCCATGCCCTTGAGGATATGGGCGGATTTGCGGATGTCTTCGGGAATGCTTCCCAGCAGTTGCACACCCAGCCACGGCTCCTCCGGACCGCGCTTCAGGATAAAATCGTTTTCGCGATTGCCATGCACCAGGGCCCCCGAGTCTATCAGGGCGGTATAGGCATAATAGACCCCCTGTTCACGGCATGCCATCCTGAACGGCAAATCCGTGTATCCCGCCAAAGGCGCAAGTTTGAAGGTATAGCTCAAATCAGTGGGGGGGCCGCAAGAAAAGGCTCCCCGCCAGCAGTTTGGCGGGAAGCCCTCCCATCTGTCAGACAAGACCTTGGGCGAGCATCGTGTCCGCGACCTTGGTGAAGGCGCAGATGTTTGCCCCCATCACGTAGTTGCCGGGATGGCCGTACTTCTCGGCGGTCTCCTTGCAGTTGCGGTGGATGGTCACCATGATATCGTGCAACCGGCTATCGACCTCGCTGGCCGACCAGGTCAAGCGAATGCTGTTCTGGCTCATCTCCAGACCGGAGGTCGCCACGCCGCCGGCGTTGGAGGCCTTGCCCGGCGCATACAGCAGGTTGTTGTTCTGGAACAGGGCGATGCCCTCGGGAACCGTCGGCATGTTGGCGCCTTCGGCAACCATCTTGCAGCCATTCTTCACCAGCACGGACGCATCGTCACCGCTGATCTCATTCTGCGTGGCGCAGGGGAACGCGCAGTCGCAGGGGATGCTCCAGGGCCGCCGGCCTTCGAGGTACTCCACGCCGGAGAAATGCTCGGCGTACTCGCGGATGCGTCCGCGCCGGACATTCTTCAGTTCCATAATCCACGCCAATTTCTCGGCGTTGATGCCCTCCTTGTCATAGACGGTTCCGTTGGAGTCGGACATGGTGACGACCTTCGCGCCGAGCTGAGTCAGCTTCTCGACGGCGTACTGCGCCACATTGCCGGCGCCGGAGACCGTGCAGACTTTGCCGGTGTAGCCCTCGCCGCGGGTCTTGAGCATCTCCTCGCCAAAATAGACGCAGCCATAGCCAGTGGCCTGGGGACGAATCTGCGAGCCGCCCCAGTCCACGCCCTTGCCGGTCAGCACGCCGGAGAACTCGTTCTTCAGCCGCTTGTACTGCCCGAACAGGAAGCCAATCTCCCTGCCACCCACACCGATATCGCCGGCCGGCACGTCCGTGTTCGGACCGATATGCCGAAACAGTTCGCTCATGAAGGAGTGGCAGAACCGCATCACCTCATGGTCGCTCTTCCCCTTGGGGTCAAAATCGGAGCCGCCCTTGCCGCCGCCCATCGGCAGCGTGGTCAGCGCGTTCTTGAAAATCTGCTCGAATCCGAGGAAATTCAGAATGCTGATGTTCACCGAGGGATGGAAGCGCAGACCGCCCTTGTACGGGCCAATGGCACTGTTGAACTCAACGCGGAAACCGCGGTTCACATGGATTTTCCCGTGGTCATCCTCCCACGGCACACGGAAGATGATTTGACGCTCCGGCTCGACGATTCTCTCCAGGATCGCATTGTCGCGATACGAGGGATTCGCCTCCAGCGCAGGCCCCAGGGTGTCCAAAACCTCGCGGACGGCCTGCAGAAACTCCTTCTGCCCCGGATTCCGCTTCTCAACCGCCTGACAAACGGTCTCAACGTACTGGTTCATTCTTTGCTCCGATGGTTTGTGGTGAGATGTGCCCCGCGGCGCAGCCACGGCCATCCAGAACGTCTTTGAATGGTGCCCCCGCGTCAACGCCGGTTTCTGTAAAACGCGGTTACTTAATATAATACAAAAACGTACCATTTTCCATTCCCTTGTTAAATATCACAATAAAAAAACATGCCGAAATGGACTTGAGAGTTTTCCTTTTCAGGATATATTGAATTGGCGATGCGGTCTTCCCACGTGATTGCCATGAATCGGAAAAAAATCAGAAAAAGCAGGTTTTTTAGTAGAACCCCAATGAGCGAACAGGAAGAAATCACAATAAAAACACTCTCTGTCCCGCGTGTGCGGCTGGTTTTGACAGTGGTTTTGCTGGCCTGCGGAAGCGCCATTGCCGCAGGCATCGCGGGATTCTGGGGGGCGGAACGCGCCAAGGAGCGCCATCTGCTCGAAAACCTTTCACGGAACATCGCCGCCCTGGTCAGCCGGCTGCATCTGCCCGCTTCGCCGCAAATTCTGCGGCAGATGTCCGAAATCGTGGACTGCGAAACCGCCGTCGTCCAGAACGACCTCGTGGTACACGCCACCCTGCCTGGCCTGATTCACACCTCCCTGCCCCAGGCAAATGCCCAGGTCTGCGACCTGCTCTGCGACGGCAACCATTACTGGGCCTGCGGGAACCGAATCGCCACCGGCGAGGAACTATGGCTGCTGGAACCGCACTCCCTCAAACGCACTCTGCTGGGCACCCAGGCGTTGCTGCTGCTGGCGGTGACGGCGTGCGCCGGTCTGACAGCCACCCTGGCGGCCTGGCGACTTACCGTGTACTGGCGAAGGCAGCAGCACCGCATCCAGGAATCCGACAGAAGGCTTGCCCTGGCGGAGCGCCTGGCGGTGGCGGGCCGCATCTCCGCCTCCGTCATTCACGAACTCCGCAATCCCCTGGCTGGAATCCGCATGAATGCCCAGGTTTTGGCCGAAGACCTGCGCAGCCAGGGACAAACCGACGAGAGCCTTCGGCTCATCACCCAGGAAATCGACCGCATTGACCACTATCTCGCCGGGCTGAACGACCTGCATCAGGAACAGCCATCCCAAGACGCCAGGCTCGATGCGGCGCCTGTCCTGCAAGACCTCTGCCGCCAGATGGCAGCCCGCTGCCGGCACGCCAACTCAACCTTGACCCTGGAATGCGACGAGGAAGCCGCCAACGCCGCCGTGTTCTGCACCGACGGCGAACTGCGCCAAGTCATCCGCAATCTGGTCATCAACGCGCTGGAGGCAGCCACGGATTCCTGCCACATCCGCATCTCTGTTCAGCGCCAGGCGGACGACCTGCTCATCGTTGTTCAGGACGACGGGCCGGGAGTCGCCCCTGGTTCAGGGGACATCCTCGCCCCGTTTGTCAGCGGCAAGCCGCATGGCAGCGGTCTGGGCCTGCACATCTCCTCACGCATCGCCTCCCGCCATGGCGGCTCCCTGACCTGGCGCAACCTCGCCCCCCACGGTGCGGAATTCACGCTCCGCCTTCCCATTGCCCTGTGAAAACGGTCTTCATGACCTAGAATCTGAAAAAAATTTAACCATAATGAAAAAGGGAAAAAAAGCCCTGGTTGATTTGAAATAAAAACCGAAGAAAGTATAGTTTGCAGTGGCACGTCTGCATTGTGGCTTCCTTCCAGGGCGCAAATCGCTTTTTCGCATTTGCCCCCAGATTCCGCACCCAACGAGCGCGAAACCTGGGGCTAAAAATGTGGCATCCCTCTGGGGTGGACACCGCGTGTTTCATTGGAAATTCGATACGCGATGCGTATCGAATTGAGTTGGACACATCATCGTGCCATGGTATATTTTGTTTTGAAACTTTAACCTCAGAGTTTTTGCATGCAAATCCACTGTTTCAGCAAGGCGATTTTAATATCCGCCTTTTCTATTGGTGTTGCCTTTCTCTCAACCAGTTGCGTGGCGATAGAGGAGACCGCCAGAGGGACTTTTGCGCTGGCCAAGGAGAAAATGGGGGGCGGGGATTCAGGTAACGCGCCTGCATTGGCTCCCCGTCCGGGAAAAAACGCGGATGCACTGCTGGAGGCGGAAATCGCGTCGGATAAATTCAGCCGTGTCTGGCGAGGCATGGATGAACTGGTCACCGACTATGAGGACGTGCTCTCCGGCAATGACAAGTCCTGGTTTGGCCGCCGCAGCAAGAGCCTCACCCGCTCCGCCCTGAAGATGATTGCCAGCAAGGCCGGACTGGAAAGCTATGAGAAAATCCTGGACTTGCAGCAGAAGATCGCCGACAAGGAGAAGGAGAAGAACAACCTGGTGGCAGGGCGTCTGGGCTATCCCACCACGTCGATGAACCCGTTTGCCATGACGCGCGAGAAATGCGACCGTAAAATCCAGGAGACGGACAAGGAGATCGGTGAACTGAAACTGGCCGTTGACCAGCAAAGCACCATCCTGCTCTCCGACCTCAACCGCCATGGTCAGGTAATGGACGCCAAGCACCTGAAATACCTGCTGACTGCGGCAGGCGGCGATGACCTCCTCCAGATGATGAACCTGGCAATGATTCTCAAGCAGGTGCAGTACGCCATCGGCAAGCAGATTAAGACGGAGCAGTTCAACGGGGCCCAGTTGCAGCGTTACGTGGGAATCCAGCTGGTTCTGCTTCTGGCTTACCAGCAGGCGCATACCATCGGACTGGAGAACATCAAGGAGACCTTCCTGCCGCGCCTGAGGGACATTCAGAAGAAAGCCGAGGCCAATCTGCAGGAGGCGCAGGCCTTGCGCCAAAGTTCCCAGGAAGGCGCCAACTATCTGGAGCAGAATCTGCGGCTCAGCCAGAATACCCTCCAGATTGCCGAGCAGTATCGGGTCGCCCTTCAGGAAATGGCCAGAAGCCTGGAGAACTCAAGGGCCAAAGTTGACCGCAATGTCGCGGTGACCCGCAACACCTTCAAAACCGTCACCACCGGCGCCAGCCTGCTTCAATTGATTCAGGAGAGTTCCCAGGACTACTCTGAACTCATCAGTTTCAATCCACCCATCCTCGACACCATCTATTCCGACCAGATGATGGAGGCTTTCCAGCAGGTCTCCTCGCAATTGAAGAAATAGGGCGCCTGTCCCGTCTGCCAGACCATGACGCAGATTCAAAAAGAGTGGCGGAGGCGGCTGTCGCCTCCCCCCGACTACCGATTCCAACCATCGCTGGAACTGCTCCGCACCTATCAGTTCGAGCGTTTTGACGCGGAACTCTACCGTCAGGCCAATGGGCCAGACACCTTCCAGCGGCTTCTCAAGGTACTCCCCAAAAACGTCACAGGGAAACTGCCCGCCATCGCCGTGCCCTTTTATTTTCCCGAGGCGATGATTGGCTTCGAACTCGACAGCCTGGAGCATCTGCCGTTCTATGACGGCATCACAATGATGGCGGATCTGGCCCGGCGCGGCTACCTCTGCGCCTCCGCTGACTCCTACCACCTCACTTACCTGGAATCCGCTCTCCCGCGCGGTGACTTCGCCCGCTGGAGACTAAGCGGGGAGGCACTGCTCCGTGACTATCCGCAATGGTGCGGCATCGGAAAGCTCACCGCCGACACGAGACTAGTGGTGGACGCGCTGGCGAACGACCCTCGGGCCAATGCCAGCCGAATCGGCATTGCGGGGCACTCCCTGGGCGGAAAAATGGCCTTCTACGAAGGCTGCCTGGATGACCGCGTAAAAGTCATCCTGGCCAGCGATTTTGGCATCGGCTGGGACCAGACCAACTGGAAGGACATCTGGTACTGGGGGGGACAGGTGGACGAACTCAAGCGGCTGGGCATGGAACATAGCCAGCTTCTTGAAATGTCCGACGGAAAACCGTTCTGCCTGCTGGCGGGCAAGTACGACAATGAGCAAAGCCGTGCCATCATGCAGCGGGCGGGGGGATACGGGGCCTGCCCCGAACGGCTGGTCTGCATCAACCACGCTGCAGGCCATCGCCCGCCACAGAATGCCTTGGAGCAGGGCTATCATTTTTTGGAGCGCTGGCTGCAATGAATCCACTGTCTCAGGAAGATTACCAGGAACCTGCCTGCCCTCTGGCCCCGCCACCGCCAGCGCATGTCTATCACGACCCGCCGGAGCGCATCCCGCTTGCCGAGGTCATTGCCGAATGCGACCGTCTGTTCAATTCGGAACGCATCTTTGAACTGGGGGAGCACCTGAGAAAATGGCGGGCACGGGCGGCGGAACTTGGCGACAAGAAAGCCGAACTGAGCATCCTCAATGAACTGATGGGGCATTACCGTATGCTGGGGGACCGGGAACGCGGGCTGGAGGCCGTCCGGGACGGCTTCCGCCTCATCTCCGAAGTGGGCGTCACGGGAACGGTCTCGGCAGGCACCATCCTGCTCAACGGCGCCACCGTCCTCAAGGCTTTCGGCGAGGTCAAGGAGGCCCTGCGCCACTATGCCGAGGCGTCGCGTTGCTATGGCGCACACCTGGCGCCCGAAGACCCGCAGTGGGCGGGACTGCTGAACAACATGGCTGCCGCATACCTCGACAACGGCGAAACCAAGCATGCGGAGGCATACTATCGCAAGGCCCTGGCCATCATGCAGCAGAACGGCAACCTGATGGACACGGCGGTGACCTGGGTCAATCTCGCCCAACTCTACGCCACGCTGGAAGGGGAGGACGCCAAAGTCACCGACTGCCTTGACCAGGCTTTCGCCTGCTTCGACTCCCCTGACGCCGAATACGGCAGTTACTACGCGCACACCTGTCGGAAATGCGCGGGCGCCTTCGGCGCTTTGGGACAGCCGGAACGGGAGCAGGAACTCAACGCCAGGGCCGAGGCGCTCTATGAAGGGACTTGACTTATCCAGACAATGGTTCGAGACGGCGGGCCGCGCCTGGTTCCAGGACTCCTGCCCCGAGATTTTCCCCAGGCTGGCGTTTGGCCTGGCCGGCCATGGCTCCGAATGCTTCGGCTACGATGACGCAATCTCCCGTGACCACGATTTCACAGCCGCCTTTTCCGTCTGGATTGACGACGGCGATGAACCTGAACACGGTTTTCAATTGACCCGTGCCTACACGGCATTCCTGCGCCAATGTCCGCCACCCGTCTCCTCGATGGAAAGCGTAGGCGGAGCCCCTGAACAGGGAGTCCTCACCATCGGCGCGTTCTTCAACAGGCATCTTGGCTCTCCCGAGGCGCCCGCCACCTGGCAGCAGTGGCTCTACACCCCCGAGCACGCCTTCGCCGAGTCCACCAATGGTCAGGTTTTTCTGGATGGTCTGGGACGCTTCACCGCCATCCGTCAGGCAATCCTGAAGGACATGCCCAGGACGTGTGGCTCAAGAAACTCGCGGCCAGGACCGCGCTCGCGGCGCAAAGCGGCCAGTATAACTTCACCCGCTGCCTGAAGCACGGAGAGCGCGGAGCCGCCCGCCTGGCCCTCGCGGAATTCGTGCGGCAGGCGTGCGGAGTGGTTTTCCTGCTGAACCATCGTTTCGCCCCGTACTACAAATGGCTTTTCCGCGCCATGCGCGAACTGCCTGTTCTGGCCAATCTCGCCCCTGCCCTGGAAGGAGTGCTTGCCGAGGGGCTTCCGGACAGCCTCTGCGCCGAACTCATCGAGGACATCTGCACACAGTTGGCGAATGAACTCCGTGCCCAGGGCCTCACCTCATGCCCCGACAACTACCTCGAGCCACACGCCCTGGAACTGACCAGGCTCATCACCAACCGCGAAATCCGCGCCCTTCATCTCATGGACGGCGGCGGATGACGCCCGTCAACCACTCAACCTTCCCACTCTCCCATGTTCGATTTCTCCACTATCACCAAAGGCGCCGTTTGCCTGACCTTCGATGACGGATGCTATCAGGTGTGGCTGCCTTACCTCCCGCTGTTCCGCCGTTACCATGCCCACGCCACGTTCTTCTACACGCGCATACCTGACGAGGCGGCCATCGCCTCCATGAAAACCCTGCGTCAGGAGGGACATGCGGTGGGTATTCATACCGTCAACCACCGTGACGCCATTCCCCATCTCACTCCTGAAACCAAAGAGGAGTATCTCAACCAGGAAATTCTTCCGCAGATCACCGCGATGGTCAATGCCGGGATTCCCTGCGACTATTTCGCCTATCCCAACAACCGTCGTGACTCCTACACCGAGTCGGTCATGGCGCAGTTTTTCCGCCATTGCCGCGCGGGTGTCATCCCCCCCCGTCCCAAAGGCAGTTGGATTGCCGACTACGACCAGGTTTTCCTGCCCCTTGAGCAGGTTGCCGACACCCTCACGCTTGGCGGCGTCGGGATTGGAGACTACTATCTCTCCACAGCGGAGAATCTGGATGCGGCGCTGGAACGCACCGCCCGCGAAAACCGTCTGCTCACCTTTTTCTCGCACGGCATTTTCCCCGACGCCAAAGGCGTGGATGTCAAGACTGGATTGCTGGAACATCTGCTGGGCAAGGCTGCGGAACTCGGCGTCGCCATGCTCTCCTTTGACGAACTGCCCAAGAAATAACCTTCCCTCAAACCACACCTTTTCAACCCCTTAGCCTTGAGAGAATGGACTTGTCCAGAAGGAAAGGGATGATTCCGACATACGATATGCCGCCGTTGCCTGTGTAAAATGGCTGGTTGTCTCCAGTCACGATCAGTTTAAGGCAATCTGGATGATGTTGTTTGGGCGCACACGTTCCTGCTTCAGAAGATGCCCCCGAAACAATTGATTAAGCAGAAAGCTTTGGGTATTATATACTTGATTTAGGATGCGATTGAAAATACGACGGCACGCCTGCATGGTGGCGCCCTTCCAGGGCGCAAAACGATTTTTCGCATCTAACCCCCAGGTGAACGCGCCCGACGGGCGCGTTCACCTGGGGCTAACAATGTATCGCCCCTGCCGGGGCGGACACGCCGTGTTACATGGAAAACATTGCCCTAAATCAAGTATATAATACCCCCAAAAATCAGTCTCGCAAGTCACGCCCTCTTGAGCAAATCCGAGGCCGTTTGGTCAGAAAGCAGAAATACGGTCTTCAGAACCGAAAGGATTTCCTGCGGGGGCATGTTGTTATTTCGGCACATCTGAATGTACCGCTCTGCGCCCTCCTGCCGTTCCTCTATCTTGCCCTCTTCAATCATCTGTTCTTCAGCCAGACACATGTCAATGTCCTCCTTGTCTTCTGGGATTTGGATGTTGGTTTGAAACAAAGCCTTGATGAGCTCCACCACGTGGTGCGGCACTCTCCTGAAGCCCGGCTCCTCGGCGAGAATGCGCCTCATCAGCCCTGAATCCTTTCTTCCCATCGCATACAATAGCACAAGTTTCAGATTTTGCTCGAAGCCTCGCACTCTTTCGATGGGAATCTGGTCAAGGTCAACCACAGGGGCCGTCATGTCGTAGTCGTATTTTGCCAGCGCGGACGGAAGCGGGTGGGATATGTCATTCAGGCATTTAGGGCCATCCCAGGCGTTCCCGCCAAAATGAACCACGACGGAAAGGGGCTTGACAATCTTGTCCTCCTTTCCAAAGCGCGAGAGGTATTCCTCCGAGGATACATAACTCCGCTTGCCGCACTGTTCCATCTTTTTCATGTCAATCTTCCTGCGCTGGGCGTTGATGTTCAGCGCGGCCTCAAGAAACAGACGCCCCGGCATGAAATAATCGACACGGGACTGGAATTCCAGGCCGAACAGCAGATAGCCGTTAGGCGTGTCACCCTCATCGCACTGCCACAGGGCGTCTCTCACGACACTTGCCTTCCCGCCCCCTTTTCCGCCCTCTCCCCCAAGACAAAACTCCTCAGTCGGCAGGGCATGAAACTGTTCGGGACGAAAGTACGACTCTCCCTGAAAAAACGCCTCGTTGATGAGATTCGCCACAGCCTCGCTGTTACCAAACATCACCTTGGCTGCATGATCCTTGTCAAACATAGATTGCACCTCCATTTTTTAAGACTCTTCTCTATAATCATTAAGATAGCATAACATTTTCGTTTATGCAAGTCTATTAGGCGATTTTTTATCACTCCTATGAAATACGGGGTGCAAAGAGTACCGAAGGTACTCAATCGCCCTGGGAGGACGATACATTGTTAGCCCCAGGTGAACGCACCAATCAAGGGTACACAACCTGGGGGGCAGTCGCGCCCTGCAAGGGGTGCCACCTTTCAAACGCGCCTCATGCGTGTTTCCTGCGTTGTGTTGACGAAGCCGCAGCGCAAAGCGCAGCCAAACGCTAACCGTACAGGAGGCATTTTTGGCCGCCGTCCACTGTCATCAGGCAAGTTGAATTATTATCCCTGACCGTCCGTAATTTCAGGAATAGTCAGCCCAGGGGCAGCCAGACGCGGAGCTGGTTGTCGGGGCAGAACAGGTTGCCGGCGGAGGCGTAGTCGCAGAGCGACTCGCGGTTGACCCGACGCAGCAGCAGGAAACCGGGGCGCGCGGGCAATGCCTCATCCTGGCGTAATCTGCCCGAGCATGGCGCATCCAGTTTGCCCAGCCGCGAGTCACGCGCCAGCACCAGAGGCCCGCGCATCCATGCGATGTGGCTGGAGTCGCCGGGCGCCTTCACCGCACGGGTCTTCATGGGCAGGGAGAGTTCCACCTGCGCACCGTCCTTCCACTCCCGTTGCAACGTCAGGTAGGTTCCGGGGACACCCTCGCGGCGGGCACGGCCACAGGCCACCTCCGCGCCCTCCGCCCATCCTGGAATGCGCAGCCGCACAGGGAATCTTTCGGCGCGCCCCATGGTCAGGGTGAGGGTGACTTCCCCATTCACGGGATAGCCGCCGCGAATGCTCCAGGTGGCCTGCTGACCGCCTGGTGTGATGAAGTTGACCAGACTGTCCTCATAGCCGTCGAACACCAAGGCGTCGCCGTCCCTTCTGGCGACGAATCCAGGGGCAAGAGCCAGTCCCTCGGGCCCCTGGGCCAGACAGCAGTCATGGTCGCCGTACCCCTCTATCTGCGTCTTTGCGGGATAGCGGAAGGAGTCCCCCGCCAAAGGAGTCGGATTCCGATGCATGAAGTTGGTTCCATCGGGCTTTGCCGCACCGAGCAGGGCGTTGTAGAAACTGCGTTCCATCTCATCCGCAATGGTCGCGTCGTTGGTGGCGCGGAGCAGATGCTGGCAGAAGCGCAGCCAGGTCACGGTGACGCAGGTCTCCCCCAGCGCACCCACGTCATTCCAGGTCTGGCGGGTCGTCCCCTCGTACCAGAACTCGCCATTGGCATCCTTGAGCCCGCCGCCCCCCGTGATGAATATCTCCCTGTCACGCACCAACTGATAGTAGTTCATGATGGCCTGCTGATACATCGGGTTGGGTTTCAGGGCAATCAGGGAGAGCAGACCGTCAAAGCAGGAGGTCATCTCGTATGCCTTGCCGTCCGCCAACTCCGCCGGCGGCACTCCCTGGGCCGCGGCCTGGAAGACATTGTGCAGGTGGCTGCAGCCGTCGGCTGCGATGCTTTCGGCAGCATTCAGGAACTGCTTTTCCCCCGAGAGCGAATGGAGTTTGACCAGCCCGCGCAGAAGACTGCCCGACGGAAGGCCAAAATGCGCGCCGAAATCCACGACGCGGGCCTGGCCGATTTGCGCCAGAAGTTGCTTCGCCATCCGGACGGCGCTCGCGAGGACTTTTCGGGAGGGATTGACCGTCTCGTAGTAGCGAAGCAGACCAAGCAGGACGTATTTCCGCCCCCACAGATCCCAGCCAGTGAGTTGCTGGCTTTTGGGATAACTGCTGATGCACCCGTCCTTGTCCTGAGTCGCCAGCAGTTCCTTCACAGCGGAGTCCAGTTTTCTGCGCAGGGACTCATCGGGATTGTGGCGGTACGCCAGACAGGCGGAACGAACGATTTTTCCCCAGAATTCACCACGCCACCGACCATCCCCGTCCATCTTTTGGGCAAAGGGCTGGACAAGCAGATGGTAATCAAGCGTCTTCAGACGGTTGTCGATGACATTGCGCAGGGCGGAACCCAGCGGTCCTTGCAGTTGTGTTTGTCGTTGCATAATGGTCAGTGGTCAATGGCTAGAGGCTAGTGTGCTATATAATTTACCATAACATTTGAAAATACATAGCAGAACAACCTAAAATTTTCCTGTTCGATTGAAGCGGCTGGAGTATTATAGCCAGGGGCAGACGCAGCCACCGGCCGTTCCATTGTGTTTGCCGCATGGCGTTCCATCATCGCCATGCGGCTTCGCAAGCGTTTCATTTGAAAAGAATGAAGGCAGAATCCCTGCCTTCGAGTTCCAAAGTGAGGGAGCCGTTTTCAAGTCTGTACTCCTTTTTGCTGTATATGTCAGCGCCGGCCATGTTCCTGAAGGAGTCAAGTTGCCTGGCGTTCAACGTCACCTGCACCTTGCGCGCCTGGTCCGTGTCGTTCAGCGCCACCAGGAAAAGCCTGCCGCCATTGGTGTATGCGGAGGCGATTACCCTGGGATGCTCCGGAATGCATGCAATCGGCTTGTCCTTCTGGAAGTATCCGTAGAATTTGACGTCCTCCCATCCCAAATCATCAAGCGCGTCGTACAGTTTGTCCCCGATTCCCTCGCCTTTTGGCGACAGCTTGTCACCATTCATCCAAAAGTCAAACAGAAGGTACATCCTGTGCAGCTGCAAATACGCCAGGAAATGGCGCAAAGGCTTGTCCCATTCAGGCTTGAGCGGATTGTAGTTGTGTACATTCTCCGGATTGTAGCACTGGAGGCCGCGCAGGAACTGGGGGCAAAGCGAGAAGGAGTGTTCCGCAACGCGGGACCCGTATGCGATTCGCATCAATTCAGGCGTCAGCACATCGTAGTACGTGCCATGGCTGCCGAGGTGGCGGTCATACATCTCGCCCGCGATGCAAAGGTCGAAGAACGCATCGGTGGGTGTCCTGGAAATGTATGCGTGTCCCCAGAAATAGGCGTCAGGACGCACTGTCTTCAACATCCTGTATGCGCGGACGTATAAATCCCTGAGCGCATAGATGTCATTGTCCTGCTGCACATCGCCGAATTCGTCTTTCCAGGCGCAGCCATGGCACGTGTTGCCGCAGACACGCGGCCAGGCCAGGTCGAAGTAGATTCCCGCGTTGCAGAAGTTGTCCTTGTGCGGCGTGAGGATGGTCTGGACATTTGAAACCTGAAAGTCAAAGTGCGTCTTTTCATTCAGGCATGTCCATGTCCAGCTTTCCCTGAGGAACGCTCCCGATTTCATGGAATACGTGCCCAATGGCGGCGGCGGGTTCACCCACCTGGTGGCATAGTAGTGCCAGGCGGGAGACAACACCCCCGCCCCCTTTGCGGGGAAATACGCGAAATACTGCATCTTGTCAACGTCAATGCGATTGTCCGCCTTGACCCGCCTTTTTATCCAGTGTATGAAGTCGGTAAGGTAGCCCGGCTGCAGATAGCCGAAATATTTGCCGGAAAGGGCGAACTGCACGACATTGCCCCTCTCACGTGCGCGCGCCGTGTCCATTCTCCTGGGCTTGACAGGCGTGCCGTCCAGATAGAATGTGAGTTTTCTCCTGCCATCGAGTTTGATTGGCGTGTCGATGATGTTCAAGGTCAGCAGGACGGTCTTGTCATCCAGGTCGATTGTCATGGATTTCGCCTTGTCCTTTATGCGCCAGCCCCGCTTGCTCTGGGTGCCGCCCATGAGTCCTATTTCGTCGCCGCCGCACCACCAGAACGGTTTTTGCACGAAATTGCTGTCGTAATGCGGTTTGGGATTCTCCCTGAAGCTAAGCTTCTCCGTGATGCTGCTGCAGTCGTCAAAGGCGTCCGCATGGTTTCTGTCCAGCGGGATTTTCAGTTGCAGGGACTGGTAGTCTCCTTCGCCGAGTTCCACCTCGAAGTACATCATTCCGTCAAATTCCGCGCGGACTTTCACCTCGATAGGCAGTTGGCCGGTGGAGTTGAGAGTGTAGAGGGCGCGTGCGTCGCATACGTTGTCCAGCGTTGCCTTGAAGTGAACAGGGGTTCCGTTGGCGACCAGGGCGATTGGCGCATTCAGCAGTTGCTTTTCCTGGCTTGTGAAACTGGTGATGAGACCGTTTCCGCCAAACGCGCATTCGCGTCCCCAGCATTGGAAGAGGCCTTTTTCGCTTGCCTTGACCGGCGGCCAAGGCGGCAAGGCGGCGTTCTCGTCCTCAAGCCCGAACCTGGTGTCCTTCCATGGCGCGCCATTCTTGAAGTAGCCGTATTCCTCCTCGCTGTTGATGATCTCCTTGCCGTCCGGCGCCTTCACCTGGAATCTCAGGTCATAGACAGTCCCTGGAGTCAGTTTTGAGACGTCGATTATGCCGTTTGTTATGGACGTGTCATCGGGAATGTCCACGGTCTCCTCATATTCCACGCTCCCGTCTTTGCGCACGAAGGCCGCATGCAGCTTGTGCTTTCCTGAATTGAGCGAATTGTTCTTGTAAACAAAGACCACCTTGTCATTTGGTATGTCCGTATAGATGTAACTGTGGTCCAATGCGATGGTATTGTGGTATTCAATGGAATTGTGGTAGAGCAGACCGTGCTTTTGGGAGCTGACGGTGATTTCCAGCGTCCTGTCCTTGGGAAGCGCCCTGACGCATTTTTCCGTGACGGCGGCATTCGGCGTGACCTTCAGTTTTCGAGAGTAGATGAATGGCTGGAAGTTGTCCAATGCCTCCATTCCCCAGGTGATGGTATCGTCCTCGCTGGCCTTCACGAGGATGCCGCAGTCCAGATTTGCGGCATTCAGCTGCCCGAATCCAGTGATATCCAGCAGAGGCGCGTTCTTCATCAGCTTAAGCTGGGCAAAGTAGGCCTTTGCAGAATATGTATTAATTCCCGATGGGGCAATCTGTGTATATTCCGCCGCGACGGCGTATGTCCGGCAGATATTCAGTTTCAATGTCCTGCCCTCCTCAGGCTTGATTCCGAAGTTAGACCATGGAATCGACGCCTCGAAGTGCCATTTGTCCTGCACTGTCCTGCTTTTGAAGACCACGCCATGGCTGTCCCAGTTCACGTCCTCGTTCTTTCTGTCGAAGAAGCCAGTCCCGGAATTGAAGATGAACTGGAACAAGTCCGGAGCCCCGTATATGTCGGAAACATACAGTTCGATGCTGTCGTCAACATACGGCGTGCTGTCACGGCCTGCCTGTGTCGTGAGAGTTGCCTTGTCGGAAATCATTCCAAGGTAGAAGTTGTCCTGGTCGTATGCCAGAAGCCATTTGGCCTGAATTGACGAGTATTGGTTTTTCCTGTTTGTCGAAAGGAAGCCGTTGCCGCCGATGGAATATTCATTCTCCTTGACCTCGCCATCCACCGTGGCTGTGCGCGGCGAGGCGCAGAACTCCATCGGCGCGCCGCTGATGCTGTTCTTGGCAAAACGCTGGTATTCCGCCTTCATCTGGTCTGAACTGAGGCGCACTCCGTTGTAGATGCGCAGGTCGTCAATCGTCGTGACTCCCGGGTCGCCTATCCAATGCTCCCCCAAAGTGATTGTGTTAAAGTCCAACGGCAAGACCTTTCCCATGGGGACCAGCGCTTTCCTCACGCCGTCTATGTGCAGTTCCAGCGTCTTCTCGTCGTATGCTATGCAGAGGTGATGCCACTGGCCCGCCTTCCAGTTGTGGGCGGGAAACTGCGCCCTGGTGGCGGGTGTCTTGCTGGAGATGTCTCCATAGCAGAAGCACAGATTCCTGTCAGGGGTCTTGTACAGGAAAATGCGTTGCTGCCCATTGATTGCGGCAAAGAAGGTGTGGTAGTTCGTGTCCGTTCCATCCCAATTGTCCGGACGCACCCATACGCTCACGGAACCCGCCGTCCTGCTCAATGCAGGCAGTGGCCTGTAGATGATTTTATAGATGTCGTCTCCGCCAATCTTGCCGACCTTCACGCCCTTTCCTTCAATGCCAGGCACCAGAAGTTCCTCGTCCTTCAGTTTGCCAGCGGGGATGATGAGCCCCTTCATTCCTATGGAGTCCCTGAACCCCTCCAGAATAGAGCCTGTATTGCCCGTTCCGCCAAAGTCCGCCTGAACTCCCCTGTTGAAGGATATCTGCACGTCTGGCTCCACGGACAATGCCGTCAGCGACAGCGCCGCCAATACAATGAAAGCGATTCGTTTTTTCATTTGCGTCAGTCTCCTTGCCTTGTTTTTACCCACTGCAAAGAATGAATATAAAATCAAGGCTTAATCATGGCAATCAGAAGCCAGGATGCCATTCCAAAATAGCAAGGCTTTTCCCTTAGTCCATATACAGGAAATGGTTGTTTGCAATCACACTTTTCCCCGTGAACAAATCATCGGGAGTCTGCGCAGAGACATGGCAGTCCAGCCAGGAGACGTTGAATTTGCCGGAATGGATTCTGAAAAGGGGGCGCGGAAAGTAGAGCACACTGGCATTCGGGTCCATGCTGCCGTCCCACAAGATTGCGTCCCATCCGGAATACACACCTCCATTGCAGAACCAGTATTCCGTGAGAAACACCTTTGTGGAGGCCCCTTTGACTCGGGAGAGCCTGGCGGGCCGGCAGTACTCGCTGCTGATGGTGTCGCCGCCATTGTCAAGCGTGGTCTTGGTTTTGTTTTCTGCGACCAGTTTGCCGTTGATTGAGTAGGTGGTCTTCCTCCCCCAGGAGAAGTTGTCGTTGTCAAACGTGCCCTGGTAGTTGGTCGGCGCGGTGGTGTATTTCGGAAAGATGGAGGCGCAGCGCAATTGCTTCGCCTGCTTGTCCGCCTTTAAGTATCCCGTCTTGCCCAGCACAGTCCCCCAGTAGTAATCTTCTGGCGAAGGCTGAGGCGCCTGGCGAAACTGGAAACTCTCATCGTAGTCCTCCACGTACATGGTCTCCGCCAGTGCGAACTGACGCAATTTCGAAGAGCAGTCCACCCCCCGCGCCTTCTCGCGCGCCTTCGCCAACGCGGGCAGCAGCATCGACGCGAGTATCGCGATTATGGCGATGACGACCAGCAACTCAATGAGCGTAAAATGTTTTCTCATCATGACTTGTTCCTTCATGTTATGGGTTGTATGGGCAAAGGAAATCATTGGGTGACCAGGGAAACCTGGCAAATGTTTTGAGGACTCGTCAACTCGACTTCGCGGGGCGTGGTTTCGCGCCCCGTGACGATGTCCAGCAGCAGGTTGACGGTCTGCCGTGCGCGCGCCATCGCGTCTATTTCCAGTCGGACGCCTTTCATCATGCCGGAAAAGAACAGCGGATTCTGTCGATGCGACAGGTAGATGAAATCGGGCTGCCAGTCCGACCCGCCAAGACGCATCTGCATCAGAAAACAGTTGCAGGCATTGGCCAGATAGTCATCCAGCACAACCAGGCAGTCAGGTCGGTCCGACGGCGGCATGGCCTCGAAATCCTTCAGAATCTCCCGCAAAACCACGCCATCCCGCACAGGATCGGCTCCGGTCACTCCCATGAATTCGGCATTCAGCAGACGGCAGTAGCGCTCCAGCGGCAAAATGCCGAACTCGCGGCAAAGCGCGTGCAACTCCTCGGTGATCGGGAAGCCATTGGAGATGAAGGCAGGATGCCGATAGCCACGTTGGCGCATCGCCTCCAATCCCCTCCGATAGTAGGAAAACCCGTGAATGCGCCAGCCGGGATTGAAGTGCGCGGAACCCAGGGAGAGCACTGGCAGGCCATGGCGGCGGATGAGATCCCAGCCTTCGTCATCAAGGGAGACCCCCGTGAGCAGCCCGTCCAGTTCATCCTTCTCAATGCAGCGCCGAAGGCCGTCAAAGTAGTCCAGGGAGTCCCGTATCGTGTCACAGTCGGTCTTGCGCAGGAAAAGGCGGCACTGGCACCCCTCCTCCCGCAAAGCCACCTGAAGGCAGTGCAACCGCAGGCTATACATCGGTGACATCTGGTAGTAGGTGCACACCAGACCAATCTGACGCCCCAGCATCCCGTTCGACTCGGGATTGCACACCCTGACCCCGCTCTGCGGCATGGTCTCCAGAATCCCCGCCTCCTTCAGAGACTCGATGGCGCGCTGGATGGTCATCGACCCGACCCCCAGCTCACGGCGCAACACCGCCTGCGACGGCAGCCTGTCGCCGCTCCGCAGACGACGGTCGCGTATCAGGCATAGCAAGGCCTCCTTCACCCGCTCCGTCTGCGCTCCCTGGTTGTTGCTGCTCCGCATTCTTGCCACTCCATAGAGGCAATCGCCTCTATCAACTCGCCAAACTAAACCATTAGTTGTTCAGTTATATTATACCAACGTTTGGGAGAAATTCAAGTCGGGGATACGAAAAAACATTTCCTGACGCAGTCGCAATCCCTCAGCGACGGGCAATGACCGCGCGGAGCGCGGTCTGCCCAACCCGCCACCCGTGCTTGTGGTTATGGCCAGATTTGGCAGGACGCGCTCCGCGCGTCCAAAATGGCGCCAGTCAAATATCAATGGGTGAGTTACAAGCGGCCTATGCAGTTGGCCAGTTCATTATGCCGTTGACGTCGGAACAGGGCGGCTATGGCATATTTCCCGATGCAAGAAGGAACAGGGAGAGGAGAGCGTGCCCGACAGAATATCCTCTTCCGCGATCCGTGCCAAATAAAGGAAGCCACCCCTGCTGCGTTCATGGTCATAGACAATGCAGATATCCCCAGCAGAAGAAACGGCCGCATCTGGGTAAGAAACGTTCTGTCGAGGGTCAAGGAGCAGGCGATGAGGCCAGGTCATACCTTCGTCTTCGGAAAGAAAGGCGGTCAGTTTCTCGCGGATTATCCCTCCTGTGCAGGCAATGAGAAGGACTCTTCCCGAGGCCAGACGCCGGATATGGAAACGGCAGTCCTGGGCGAATGCAATGTTTGTCTCCAGCAATCCCCAGGAGTGTCCCTGGTCGGTTGAGACGCTTCGTCCGATACCGTCTTTGCACCGAACGTAGCAGGCGAGCCCCCCGTCTGAGAGGACCAGAAACTGATGCTCGTCAAAGGTGGGCGGGACGGGGCGGGCAGAGACATCCAGGGTGCCACGTCGATGAAAAGTATCGCCATTGTCTTCGGTGACGATGCAACTGGCGCCATAGACGGGGTGCAATGCAGCGTGAAAAGGGCGATGGGGACAGGGAAAACTCCAGAGCGAGCAGGGCAGTGCCCAGCCACCGTCCGGCAAGACGGTGGGCTTGTTGACCATTACGCCGTCCGCCACGCGGCGTGAAGGCGAGAAACGGAGTTTTTCAGGCGGGTCATCAGGATTGAGAATGGTGGTGAACCAGACGCCGACCAGCCCGTCGAAAACCTCGTCAAGCCGAGGTGGGGGGATGTCCGGGCCGCCGCATCCCTGCGCCCAGAACCAGAGCAGCCGTCCGTCTGGCGCAAGCCATAGCGCGGGATCGAAGGCGCGCACATCCGGATAAGGCGGGTCAATGACAACGTTGGCCTCGCTCCAGGTCAGGCCGCCATCGTCGCTGAAAGCCAAGGTGACATAGTTGTCGCGGCATTCAGTCGTCCCGCCGCAGTACCAGGTCACAAAAAGCCTTCCGCTAGGGAGGCACTCGATGGAAGGGATGCCCTGGTGGGTTCGCAATGACGGTTCATTGCGCGGTCCAGGTTGTGTCACAGCCACGGGACGCAAAGACTCGTGGGTCAGATTCATAGGCGCACTACCTCCCCATCCAGCCGCCATCCACCAGATAAATGGCGCCGTTCACATAGTTGGAGGCGGCAGAGGCCAGAAAGACCGCAATGCCCTTGAAGTCATCTGGGGTGCCCCAACGTCCAGCAGGGATACGCTCGAGAATGGCCCTGCTTCTCAGAGGGTCATCCCGCAGGGCCTGCGTGTTGTCGGTGGCAATGTATCCTGGTGCGATGCCGTTGACGTTCACCCCGTATCTGGCCCATTCGTTGGAAAGAGCCATGACCAATTCCCCCACCCCTGCCTTGGCAGCCGCGTAGCCAGGCACATTGATGCCTCCCTGGAAAGTCAGCAGAGAACAGGTGAAGACAATCTTTCCGATACGCCTCGCCACCATGTCCTTGCCGATTTCCCGTGCCAGCACGAACTGTGCAGAGAGATTGGTCTCAATGATTTTGTCCCAGTATTCGTCGGGATGTTCGGCTGCGGGTTTGCGCAGAATGGCCCCTGCATTGTTGAAAAGAATATCAATGCAAGGATGGTCAAGTTTTACCTGATTGATGAAAGAGTAAAGCGCCTGTCGGTCGGAGAAGTCGCACTGGTAGCGCCAGAAGCGTCGTCCCAGGGACTCGATTTCAGTCTGCACCTGGCTATGTTCCTCCAGTTGCGCGGAGACGCCGATGATGTCGGCGCCCGCTTCTGCAAGACCAAGCGCCAGACCTTTGCCGATGCCTCGACGACAACCAGTCACCAGGGCGACTTTTCCATCCAGTTTGAATTGGTCAAGTATCATTGGGAATTCCTATTATTTGTCCTCGTTGCACTGAATGAGCACCTTCAAGGCATCGGGGGTTTGGGAAAGATAATCGAAAGCCTGCTGGATGTCCTCCATCGGGAACACCTTGCTAATCATCTTGTCCAGATTGATTTCGCCAGAGTCCACAAGCTGGATGGCCTTGTCAAAATCCTTCGACTCATATACCCGCGCACCTACCATTCTGATTTCCTTCCAGAAGAACTTGTGCAGGTCCACAGCCACGGGTGCCGCGAAGATAGCGACAATGACAATTGTGCCGCGCGGACGCACCAGCTCCGTCATCAGCTTGGCGCCTGCGGCGGAACCAGACACCTCCATCACGACATCCGCCCCTGAGCCGCCAGTGCGCTGGCGAACCAGCGCAACCACATCCTGCTTCAATGGGTTCACGCATTCAAAACCCATCATCCTGGCCAGCGCAAGTCTTGTTTCGTTGACTTCGGAGACGAGCACCTGCCCACCAGCATGGCGCGCCACCAGCGCGTTCAGCATCCCGATGGGGCCGCCACCGCTGATTAGCACCAACTGCCCAGGCTTGACGCCAGCACGCCCCACGTCATGGCAGGCTACCGCCAGAGGCTCCACCAAGGCGGCCTTCTGCATTGAAATGCCAGCTGGCAGCCGATGCACCAGCCTTGCCGGCACATCCCAGAATTCCGCAAAACCGCCTGGCGTCTCGATGCCCAGGAACTTCAGATGCTCGCAAATGTGGGTGAAACCCGCTTTGCAGGTGTTGCACGTCCCGTCGTTGTCCAAGGGGCGGACGGTTACCTTTTCACCGGTTTTCCAGCCGGAGACGGCATTGCCGCAGGCTTCAATCCATCCGGAAATCTCGTGTCCAACCGCCTGCGGCGCATGGACGCGGGCATCCATTTTTCCCTGGAAAATATGGAGGTCTGTCCCGCATATACCGCAGTAGGCTACGCGGATTCGCAGGTAGTCATCCCGTAGGGGCGGAGTGGGAATGTGACGGATTTCGAAATGGTTGGCTTCAATGTACTGAGCGGCGTTCATAGGGGAATTTGCGGGTTGATTCATCAAGGGCACCTTGCCCTGGCCAGCAAAATGCGGGAACCACGGGAGATGCCAGAGGCAATTGCGGTGGCGGATGAAGCAGGCGCAACCGCAGGCCGGCGGTTGCGCAGGCGCCTCATTTGAAAAGTATGAAGGCGGAATCCCTGCCCTCTAGGTCCAGAGTGATGGACCCGTTTTCCAGCCTGTAGTCCTTTTTGCTGAAAGCATCCGTGCCAGCCATGTTCCTGAAGGAGGCAAGCTTATTGGAGTTCAATGTCACCTGCACCTTGCGCGCCTGGTCCGTGTCGTTCAACGCCACCAGGAAAAGCTTGTTGCCATTGGTGTATGCGGAGGCGATTACCCTGGGATGCTCAGGAAGGCACACCAGTGGCTTGCTCTTTTGGAAGTATCCGTAGAACTTGACATCCTCCCAGCCCAAATCATCAAGCGCGGCGTACAGCTTGTCCACTTTTCCCTCGCCCTTCGGCGACAGCTTTTCATTGGCCATCCAGAAGTCATACACAGGGTACATCCGATGCAGCTGCATATATGCCAGGAAATGGCGCAGGGGCTTGTCCCATTCCGGCTTGAGCGGATTGTAGTTGTGTACATTCTCCGGATTGTAGCACTGGAGGCCGCGCAGGAACTGGGGAATCAGCGAGAAGGAGTGCTCCGCGACGCGGGAGCCGTAGGCGATTCGCATCAATTCAGGCGTCAGCACATCGTAGTACGTGCCATGCCTGCCGAGGTGGCGGTCATACATCTCGCCCGCGATGCAAAGGTCGAAAATCGCGTCGGTGGGGGTTCTGGAAAGGTATGTGTGTCCCCAGTAATATGCGTCGGGACGTTCCTTCTTGAGCATCCTGTATGAGCGGATGTAGAAATCCCTGAGCGCATAGATGTCATTGTCCTGCTGCACGTCGCCGAATTCGTCCTTCCAGGCGCAGCCATGGCACGTGTTGCCGCAGACACGCGGCCAGGCCAGATCGAAGTAGATTCCAGCGTTGCAGAAGTTGTGCTTGTGCGGCGTGAGTATGGTCTGTATATTTGAGAGCTGGAAGTCAAAGTGAGTCTTTTCATTCAGGCATGTCCAGGTCCAGCTGGAGTTGCGGAATACTCCCGTCTTCATGGCATACGTGCCCATTGGCGGCGGCGGGTTCACCCACCTGGTGGCATAGTAGTGCCAGGCAGGAGACAGCACTCCCGCCCCCTTTGCGGGGAAATATGCGAAGTACTGCATCTTGTCGACGTCAATGCGGTTGTCTTGCTTGACACGCCTTTGGATCCAGCGGGCAAAGTCGGTTAGGTAGTCAGGCTGGTAATAGCCGAAATATTTGCCTGAAATGGCGAAGTGCACAACATTGTTTCTCTCGCGTACACGCGCCGTGTCCATTCTCCTGGGCTTGACAGGCGTGCCGTCCAGATAGAAGGTGAGTTTCCTCTTGCCGTTGAGCCTGATCGGCGTGTCGATCATGTTCAGAGTCAGCAAGACGGTCTTGTCATCCAGGTCGATGGTCATTGATTGCGACTTGTCCTTTATGCGCCAGCCCCGCTTGCTCTGGGTGCCGCCCATGAGGCCAATTTCGTCTCCTCCGCACCACCAGAAAGGATTTTGCACGAAATTGCAGTCGTAATGTGGCTTGGGATTGTCCCTGAAGCTGAGCTTCTCGATGATGCTGCTGCAGTCGTCGAAGGCGTCCGCGTGGTTTCTGTCCAGCGGAATTTTCAGTTGCAGGGACTGGTAGTCTCCATCCCCGAGCTCCACTTCGAAGTACATCATTCCGTCAAATTCGGCGCGGACTTTCACCTCGATTGAGATTGGTCCCGCGGAGTTGAGAGTGTAGAGGGCACGGGCGTCGCATGCGCTGTCCAGCGTCGCCTTGAACTCGACAGGGCTTCCGTTGGCGACCAGGGCGATAGGCGCTGTCAGCAGCTGCTTTTCCTGGCTTGTGAAGCTGGAGATGATTCCCTTCCCGCCAAATGTGCATTCGCGCCCCCAGCATTGGAAGACGCCTGTCGCGCCTGCCTTGACTGGCGGCCACGGCGGCAGGGCCGCGTCCTCGCTCTCAAGCCCGAATTTGGTGTCCTTCCATGGCGCGCCATTCTTGAAGTAGCCGTACTCCTCCTGACTGTTGATGATCTCCTTGCCGTCGGGGGCCTTCACCTGGAATCTCAGGTCATAGACAGTCCCCGGAGTCAGCCTGGAGACGTCGATGATGCCGTTTGTTATGGACGTGTCATCTGGAATGTCCACCGTCTCCTCGTATTCCACGCTTCCGTCCTTGCGCACAAAGGCCGCATGCAACTTGTGCTTTCCTGAATTGAGTGAATTGTTCTTGTAAACGAAGACGACCTTGTCATTGGGTATGTCCGTGTAGATGTAGCTGTGGTCCAGCGCGATGGCGTTGTGGTATTCAATGGAGTTGTGGTAGATCATGCCGTGCTTTTGGGAGCTGACGGTGATTTCCAGCGTCCTGTCCTTGGGAATCTCCCTGACGCATTTTTCCGTGACGGCGGCATTCGGGGCGAGCTTCAGGTCCCTGGAGAAGATGAATGGCTTGAAGTTGTCCAGAGCCTCCATTCCCCAGGTGATGGTATCGTCCTCGTCGGATTTCACGAGGATGGCGCAGTCCAGCTTCGCGGCGTTGAGCTGCCCGAATCCTGTGAGCTCCAGCTTTGGGGCGTTCTTCATCAGCTTGAGCTGGGCAAAGTAGGCCTTGTCAGAATATGATTTTCTTCCTGACGGGGCAATCTGCGTATATTCTGCAGCGGCGGCGTATGTCCGGCAGATGTTCAGCTTCAATGTCCTGCCGTCCTCTGGCTTGATTCCGAAGTTGGACCATGGAATCGACGCCTCGAAGTGCCATTTGTCCTGCACTGTCCTGCTTTGGAAGACCACGCCCTGGCTGTTCCAGTTCACGTCCTCGTTCTTTCTGTCGAAGAAGCCAGTCCCGAAATTGAAGATGAAATGGAACATGTCCGGACCTCCGTATATGTCTGAAACATACAGCTCGATGCTGTCGTCAACATACGGTGTGCTGTCACGGCCTGTCTGCGTCGTGACGGTCGCCTTGTCGGAAATCATTCCAATGTAGAGGTTGTCCTGGTCGTATGCCAGAAGCCATTTGGCCTGGATTGACGAGTAGTAGTTCTTATTGACTGAAAGGAAGCCGTTGCCGCCGATGGAATACTCGTCGGCTTTGACCTCGCCGTCCACCGTGGCCGTGCACGGCGCGGCGCAGAACTCCATCGGCGCTCCACTGACGCTGTTCTTGGCAAAACGCCGATATTCCGCCTTCATCTGGTCCGAGGTGAGACGCACCCCGTTGTATATGCGCAGGTCGTCAATCGTCGTGATTCCAGGGTCTCCTATCCAATGCTCTCCCAAAATGATTGTGTTGAAGTCCGATGGGAAAACCTGGACCATGGGAACCAGCGCTTTCCTGACGCCGTCTATGTGCAGCTCCATCGTCTTCTCGTCGTATGCTATGCAAAGGTGATGCCACTGGCCTTTCTTCCAGTTGTGGGCGGGGAACTGCGCTCTGGTGGAAGGTAGCTTTTTCGAAATGTCCCCATAGCAGAAGCACAAATCCCTGCCAGGCGTCCTGTACAGGAAAATGCGGTGCTGCCCGTTGGCCGCGGAGAAGAAGGTGTGGTAGTTCGTGTCCGTCCCGTCCCAGTTGTCCGGACGCACCCATACGCTCACGGAACCTGCCGTTCTGCTCAATGCAGGCAGCGGCTTGTAGATGATTTTGTAGATGCCGTCTCCGCCAATCCTGCCGACCTTTACCCCCTTGCCTTCAATGCCAGGCACCAGAAGTTCCTCATCCTTCAGCTTGCCAGACGGAATTACGGTCCCCTTCATTCCTATGGGGTCCCTGAACCCTTCCAGTACAGAACCAGTATTGCCTGTGCCGCCGACGTCCGCCTGAACACCCTTGTTGAAGGATATCTGCACGTCTGGCTCCACTGACAATGCCGTCAGCGACAGCGCCGCCAATACAACGAAAGCGAATCGGTTTTTCATTTGCGTCAGTCTCCTTGTCTTGTTGATTTCAGTTCCCGTTATCTGCAACATCCTTTTATGCCTGGCCAGTCTTCAGGGTCACGTAACCGTATTTCTCCAGATAACGCAGCTCCTCGATGAATCTGGCATAGTCCTCCTGGGCATATTGGCATCCCATCTCGAACTCGTAGAGCTTGATGCACCAGAAGAGCGAGCGTTTCCCGTCCATCAGCATGTGCAGCAGAGGAGGCATGCTGACGTTATGGCGCTCCTTCAGCGGAACACGGATCATGGAGAGCAGCGTGCCGACGGTACAGCGGGATGGAACGATGGCCTTTGCCTCTTCCATATAGTCCGCCGTCGGCTCAACCGCAAGTTGGCAAAGCTCATCGGCGCCTTGGGATGCGGCGAACTCGGACAACCCGCACATGGCTGGGGCAACCGCCGCCGCACCAGCGCAGAAGGCGTTGATGGAATTGAGCTCCCGCTCCATTCGTTTGAGGGTGAAGCGAACAAGGTAGGCGGCGTCCCACCCCGTCTGCTTCCCTGTCTGGCAATCGTTCCTGGCTTTGTCAAGCAACTCCGCCAGGTCATGGCGGCAATACTCCGCGTAATCCTCGTAGATGTGGTGGAAGAAGTCGTACTCACCCGTCGCCATCAGGCCGATGGCGGTCCCCAGAAAACAGGTGATCCTGTAGGCAAAATCCCAATCCGCATCCATGAAGGCGTGACCGAAATTATGGTGATAGTCCAAGTCATCGGTACGGATCCAGAAACTGGGAATGCCGATGTCGGCGTCCGAGCAGAACGTGTCATCCGACAGATTGCCCTTTTCAATCTGGAAGGTGGTTTCAGGAAGCAGTTTGCCAATCAGCCGAGGCATCCAGCGGTCCAGGAAAGAGGGATGCAGTACCGAGGAAAGGCGCAAGAAGGCCTGCGGCTGGTTTTCTCCCTGGAAATGGCAGCAGCAATCGAAGCTGAACACCATGATGGTACGACGCCTGGCCGCCTCCTCCAGAAAATACTGATGGTATCCGTAGCGCTCCATGGACAGCACAATCCGCAACGCCTTTTTCAGGGGCGGAAGTTTGCCCTGGGCAATCAGCTCCTTGAGACAACGGCAGATTTCACAGATGACCGGCCCGCCCGCCGCGTCATCAGGAAGGAAAGGCTCATACATGTGGGCAAGCAGCGTTATCTCCTCATCATCGGTCTCGAACGGCTCTTTCTGAGTCACGGGCAACACGCCAGTGAGGGTGTAGATCTGACCGTCATAGATGCGGGATTTTGCCTCCGCATGAGCGCGAAGCGGCCCCTGGGCCAGACGTGCCCGCAAAAACGCGGCCTTGCGAGGCGTGATGGAGAAGATGGGGATGCGCGAATCCTCCGCTGTATGATACCAGCCTGCAAAGCCTATGCCATTGCACCAGCGGCAGCTGTCGGGATACTTGTCGCCCACCTTGGAGTCAGAGATGATGACGCCCGCAGCCCCGCTTTCCACGATGATCCGATATTGCTTCTGGGTAAAGCCATCCATCAGCACGAGACGACCGCGCAGCGCCTCCGAATCGGGGCCTGTATCGCGGTAGTCAACGATTTGGGTGTCCACTCCCCCTTCAGGGGTTGGAGCTCCCCAGATACCAGCATTGAAGGGGTTCTGGTCGCTGTCAGCCAGCATTCTTTCCTGCTCGGAGAGGGATTCGTCCTCCAGTCGGATGAACGAGCGTCCCGTGGTCTCCCAGGCCTGGGGCATGGTGCAATCGCCGTAGGTGGTCTTGCCATCTGCGGGCAAGGCAATGCGCTTGACATCCTCGAAACCCGATTCGCGCATCATCTTCATCGCAAAATCAGTGGAGGCCAAGTAATTGCAGTATGATTCGTTGCCCTCCAAACGGAGAATCTCCTCGGTGTAGGCACGGATTCTCTCCTTGGAAGCGAGGGCGCACAGTTGATCAAAAAGCTCTTGTTCCATCATTGCTTCATGTTTTTTTTGGGGGAAAACAGGCTATTTGAAAAGAATGACTGCGGGAACATGGCTTGGTCATGGCAATCAGAAGCCAGGATGCCATTTCAGAACACCAAGCTCCTTGTAGCGCATTCCTTCAACTGTCATCAATGGAATGGCATCGTACTCTATCGAAAAGATTTTTCCATTGGTCATGGCGATTTCCACAATAAGGGTTTTCTTCCTGAAACCGTCCAGACCGCCATTTTTCCACTGTGGGGTCCAATTGGTGGCATCACCGCTGAATGGGATGCACTCTTCGTGGGAACGTACCACCACGACTCCCTTGTCTGTGGAGTCATAGATTGCGCAGGTCGCCTTTTCCGCCACAATGTTTATCTTGAGGTCGCCGCCATTCCATACCGCCTCCCTCAATGCCAGAAGCGATGGCTCATCGGGCTTATCCGTCTTCAGGCAGATGAAGCCATCCTTTCTGAGGCGGAATATTCTCACGGCGGTCTTTCCCTGGATTTCGGCACAAGCGGAGCCATGCGGCGCGTGGCTTCCACCAGCATACAGAAGCCATGAGCCGTCTTTCTGTTTCAAGTAGGATGTCGGGAAGGTCATTTTCCACAAGCCATCCCCCATGTCAAGGTCTGGCCCAAGGAAATACTTTCTCAGGGAGCGTTGCCAATGGTGCCCATTCAGCGAATAGGCCAGCTGCACTCCCATGGTCCCCCCGCGGAACTTATGTTCGTATGATTGCGGGAATCCGGTATACACGAGCGGGAAGCCAATGAACCAGCCATCCAGCTCCAGCGCCGTCATGCCGTATATTTCGGCCAGTGGAAAATCCTCTGAATCCGCCTGCAAGCAGAGTTCCATGGGTGTGTATCGATGCCAGTCCGCAGTCTCTGTAATGGCAACGCGCCGTTGGCCCCAGTCAGGCCTGGTAAGAATGACATTCGTCTTGTAGAGCGGATTGTGGAAACATCCTGTGACTGGCTCCGTGCCCCTGGGATTCCAGCAACTGTCTTCCATCCGCGTCCAATGGTACATGTCGGGTGAGGCCAGAACATAGTCATTGATGAATCGCTTGGGGTACATGTCAGTTTGGTCGGCCAAGAGAATCTTGTACCGTTGTGACCTAGGCGCCATCGGGTCGTCCAGCAAGCAGCCGATTTCAGAATTGCAGGGCAGCGGAATGTCAAGCTGATTAGGCAAAGCAGGCTGCTTTGGCGAGGCATCCGCTGGTATTTTCGCCGCCTGGAAGGAGATGCCGTCATCGCTTACAGCCAAAGCAGGCACCATTACATCCTGTCCATCCAGAAATCCGTGATACAGGAGATAGAAACGCCCATCAGGCCCATGCGTGGCAAATGCCCAGGCATAGCCACAGGCTACTCTGGGATCAATGAATGAGCCGCAAGCCACGGGCTTCCCGTAGTCTCGTGCCAGATTCTCGCGTTTCAGCAATCTGGTGTCGTCAAAAAACAAGTGCTTGAACATAGTGTTATGCCTTCTCATCTAGTCCATATACAGGAAATGGTTGTCCTGGATTACCCCGCGCCCCGAGAAAAGGTCATCTGGCGTCTGCGCGGAAACATGGCAGTCCAGCCAGGAGACATTGAATTTGCCAGCATGGATTTTGAAAAGAAAGCGCGGGTAGTAGTACTCGCCCTCAGGGTCGTTGCTGCCGTCCCAAAGAGGCGTGCAGGAACCAAAATAGTTCCCTCCCCTGTACTGCCAATATTCAGTGATGTACACCTTTGTGGAGGCTTTTTTGACGCGGGAGAGTTTGGCGGGCCTCAAGTACTCATTGCTGATGGCGAAGCCGCCATTGTCGAGCCAGTTCTTATAGTCATAACTTGCGACCAGTTTATGGTTGATTCCGAAGGTGGTCTTCATCCCCCAGGAGAAGTTGTCGTTGGTGAACGGACCGTGATAGTCGGCGCCAGGGATGGTGGAGTATTTCGGGAAAATGGAGGCGCAGCGCAGTTCCTTCGCCTGTTTGTTCGGCTTCATGTATCCCGTCTTGCCCAGAACGGTTCCCCAGTATCGTTTTTCGCCGTCTGGCTCCACGTTAAACTGGAAGCTTTCGTCGTAGTCCTCCACATACATGGTCTCCGCCAGTGCGAACTGCCGCAGTTTCGATGAGCAATCTATGCCACGTGCCTTCTCGCGGGCCTTCGACAACGCTGGCAGCAGCATCGCCGCCAAAACGGCGATGATGGCAATGACGACCAGCAATTCAATTAGGGTAAAAAGTTTTCTCATCATGACTGTTCCTTCTGGTTATGGGTTGAACGGGCAAAAGAGAGCATTGGGTGGCAAAAGCTATGGGTCTTGGTAGAAGATTTTAGGCTTCGTCAAATCGAACGCGCGAGGCGTGGTTTCGCGTCCCGTGATGATGTCCAGCAGAAAGTTGACGGTCTGCCGAGCGTGTGCCATGGCGTCTATTTCCAGCCGGACGCCTTTCATCATTCCAGAAAAGAACAGCGGATTCTGACGATGCGACAGATAGATGAAATCAGGTTGCCAGTCCGAACCGCAAAGGCGCATCTGCAACAGAAACGTGTTGCAGGCATTGGCAAGAAAATCATCCATCACCACCAGACTGTCGGGACGGATGGGGGGCGCCATGTCATGAAAATCCTTCAGAATCTCCCGCAAAATCACACCATCCCGCACAGGGTCGCTGCCTGTCACGCCCGCGAATTCAGCGTTCAGCAGACGGCAGTAGCGCTCCAACGGCAGAATGCCGAACTCGCGGCAAAGCTCGTGCAACTCCTCTGTGATTGGAAAACCGTAGGAGATGAGGGCAGGATGCCGAGAGCCGCGCTGGCGCATCGCCTCCAATCCACTCCGATAATAGGAATATCCGTGAATGCACCAGCCAGGATTGAAATGCGCGGAGCCCAAGGAGAGCACTGGCAGGCCATGGCGATGAATGAGGCTCCAGCCCTCGTCATCAAGGGAGACCGCCGTGAGCAGCCCGTCAAGTTCTTCCTTCTCAATGCAGCGCCGAAGGCCATCGAAATAGTCCAGAGAGTCCCGTATCGTGTCGCAGTCGGTCTTGCGGAGGAAAAGGCGGCATTGACACCCCTCTTCCCGCAAAGCCAACTGAAGGCAGTGCAGCCCAAGACTGCGCATAGGTGACAACTGGCAATAGGCGCATACCAGACCTATCTGCCGCCCCAGCATGCCATTCGACTCGGGATTGCACACCTTGACCCCTTTCTGGGGCATGGTCTCAAGAATCCCAGCCTCCTTCAGAGACTCGATGGCGCGCTGAATGGTCACCGACCCAACTCCCAGCTCCTTACGCAACACCGCCTGCGACGGCAGCCTGTCGCCGCTCCGCAGACGACGGTCGCGTATCAGGCATAGCAAGGCCTCCTTCACCCGCTCCGTCTGCGCCCCCTGGTTGTTGCTGCTCCGCATTCTTGACCTCTGTTTCAATTCGCCAAATCTGAACTATTAGTAGTTCAGTAATATTATACCAACGTTTTGGAAAAAAGCAAGTCTGGGAAGCAAAAAAATATTCCAGCGTGCAGCGGGAAATGGCAATGCCTCAAAGACGCAGATCGGCGAGAAGGGTCTTCAGTTTTTCCTTGGCGCGGAAGATGCGGACCTTGACCAGGCTTTCCGAAATCCCAGTCTCATGGGCGATTTCGCGTATGGAAAGACCGCCGATTTGGAACATGGTATAGGCATCCCTTAAAGTCGGCGGCAAGGCGCTGAACGCAGCCTGTAAACGTTCACGCAGCATAGCCACGTCTGCGGCTTCGGATAAATCACGGGTCAGACCGCCGTCCTCCTCCTTCACTTCCTCCACAAAGTCAAGGTGCTGGTTGTCACGCCAGAAGTTTTTTCGCAAATTGCGGGCAATGGTAAAGGCGAGCCCAGAGACGGCGGAGTCGGAATCCTGCAAGTCCTCACGCATCTTCCACAGTTTCAGGAAGGTGTTCTGCACCAGGTCGCAAGCCTCGGCATAATGGCTCCCGGTCGCCACCAGCCAGTTGGTCAGCTTTGGCGCTATCCTCTGGTAATGTTCTTCTATCGTCATCAGGTGTGCCTCACCAAAGTATCCTCCAGGACGACGCTGTCGAGTTCAGCCTCTTCCTTGCGGGACTCCTGCAGTTTCTTCACCCATTTCAGCACTTCGGCCACCGGCTCGATGAGGTCGTCGGGTATGATTCCCGCCACACGCCCTTGCTGCCACAAAGCCCGGGCCAGGGGGACGTTCTCCATGATGGGGATGCCCTCCTCCAGCGCAGTTTCACGGATGATCTTCGCATAGCGGTCAGCGCCAGCCACCACGATGTACGGCAACGGAGCCTCCTCCGGGTCGTAGCGGATGCCGATGGCCAGGCGGGTCGGGTTGGTGACCACCACATTGGCGCGCCTGGCGGCGGGGGCCGGATCGGGTCCGTTCAGAATCTCATTGCGGAACTCCCGCTGCGCCTGCTTGATTTCCTGGGAGCCCTCCATCTCCTTGTACTCGCGCTTCACCTCGTCCTTGGTCATCATCATCTCCTTGGTGAAATTGTGCCCCTGGAACAGCCTGTCCACCACGGCAATGACAATGTAGCCAAACGCAGTATAGTACGCCAGGCGCTTGAGCATCAGTTTCAGGCAGGGGAAGATGTCGTCGATGGTTCCGTAGCACAGGGTCAGCAGCTCGGGGACCGAGGCCATGATGATCTTGTAGATCAGGTAGCTCAGGAACGTCACCTTGACCACGTTCTTGAAGAACTCAAAGAAATTCTTCATGCAGAAGATTTTCTTGGCCCCCTCCACGGGATTGATTTTGTCCATGTTGGGCTTGAGCGGCTCCAGCGTGAACAGGAAGCCTATCTGCGACACGTTGGCGGCAATCCCGACCACCGCCGCCACCAGCACGAAGATGAAGGTGTACTTGCAGATGAAAATCGCCGCCAGCGTCGCCCCGCCGGGAATGGAGGCCACCGGCCTGTCTGCCAGGCGCTCGCCGACGTAGTACATCAGTTCGGTGAAGTCATCCACCATCTGCACGCTGCACAGCGCCACCAGGCAGAAAAGCACGATGAGAAGCGCCGTCGAAACAATGTCCTTGGAGGTGCAGACCTGCCCCTTCTCGCGGGCGTCCCGCAATTTCTTGGGGGTCGGCATTTCAGTCTTTTCGCCATTGTCGTCGGAGGCCATCGTCCTGTTCTCCCCTTATTGCAACAATAGCCTCTGAACTGGCGCAAGAATCGCGCTGTCCTTCGTATAGACCAGCATGTCCATGATGAAAGGCAGATAGATGATCAGCATCGCCACGCCCAGCGCGGACTTGATCGGCATCGACAGGAAGAACACATTGAGCTGCGGCGCGGTGCGGTTGACCAGGCCCAGGCCCAGGGTGGCGAGGAACATGATGATGATGACCGGCGCCGCGATCACGATGGTCGTGCGGAGCATCCCGCTCAAAGTGCTGAGCATCTGGGCGGGCGCGTCCGGCGCGAAATGGAAATAGTCGTCGTAGATGGGCCATATCCGGTAACTCATGTATAGCGCGCCCAGGAAGACGAACACGACCCCCGCCACGAAGAAAATCGTGGAGACCAGCTGGGTGAAGAAGATGCCGGTGGTCGATACCTGCGCACCGCTCAACGGCGAATAGACCTCGCCCATGGTCGCGCCGCGCTGGTTGTCGATGAAATTCCCCACGTTCTCCGCAACCCAGAAGGGGATGGCCGCAAAGAAACCCAGCAGGAATCCCAGCAGCGCCTCCTTGACCGCCAGCAGCGAGAACATCAGTGCGCTTGGTTCGCCGGGCGGCATCCCGCGCAGCGCCAGGGGCACCACCAGCAGGGAGAATCCCAGGACAGTGGCCCGCCGCGCCACGCCCGGCACCATCGACTCCGACAAGGCGGGGCATATCGCCAGCGCACCGCCGATGCGCGCCATCGACAGCACCGACGCCAGGATGAATCTATGGAAATCCAGGTAAGTCACGGCCCAAAGCCCCCCTCCCTTTCAATGCAGGAGGGGGAAATTCTTGAAAATCCCCTGGGTGTAGAGAAGCATCTCCCCCCCCATCCAGGAACTGGCGGCGAGGAGCGTGATGGAAATGGTGATCAGCTTCACGGCGAAGCCGAGCGTCTGTTCCTGGACTTGGGTGAGCGCCTGGAGCAGGGAGACCAGGATTCCGATGACCGTCGCCACAATGATGGGGAGCAGCGACAGTTTCAGCACCAGGAGCAGGCAGGCCTGGGCGTAGTCAAGCAGTTGGGCGTGGTTCATCGGTGACCTCCTTACACGTAACTGCGCACAAGCCCCTGGATGAGCAGCGTCCAGCCATCGACCATGACAAACAGGAGCAGTTTGAAGGGTAGCGAAATGGTCACGGGCGAGACCATCATCATGCCCATGGCCAAAAGGATGTTGCTGACGATGATGTCAATGGCGATGAACGGCAGATAGACCAGAAAACCAATCTGGAATGCCTTGGCGAGTTCGCTGACGCAAAAACTGGGGATCAGGATGTAGAAGCTCTCCGAATTGACGGTCGCGCTATCCTCCCCCTCCTTTGCCCACAGCCGTTCAGCCGTGCTGACGAAGAACGCCCGTTCCCGTTCCCCGACCTGCCCCAGCAGCCATTGCCGGAACGGCTCCGCCGCCTTGGGGACGATGTCGGTCTCATAGAAGGGCTGGCCGGGTTCCGCAGGCTGCCCCTTCTGGGCGCGTTCCGCCATCGCGGCGCGCTCGGTCTTCACGATATCCCAGCACTGATTGAGGACAGGGGCCATGATGTAGAAGGAGAGGATCATCGCCATGGCATTGAGCACCATGTTCGGAGGGATGGACTGGATGCCCAGGGCATTGCGGATAAGCGACATCACCACCACCATCTTCAGGTAACTGGTCGCCACCATGGCCAGAAAAGGCACGAGCGACAGTCCGACCAGCAGGACAATCAGCGCAAATGGGTCAGTCTGGAACATTTCAGCGTACCTCCTCGATGGCAAACGCCGCCTTGCCCGCCAGCGTGTCCAGGCGTCCGCTGGCCAGCGCCTTGCCGCCTTGGCACAACGTCAATGCCGTGGGAGTCGGGATGTCAGGCAACTGTTCATCCGCAAACTGCGCAAAGGTCAGTTCAATGACGTCAGGGGCGCAGACCTGAAGCATCGAGTCCTTCGGAGTCTCCAATTGCCACTTCGGCGGTATCGACCCCATTTCAGGCAACATCAGATAATCGCCGGGGGCAAGGCCGGCGAGTTCCTCTTCCGTCAAGGAAAAGGAGGCATAGACGGCGCGGCCAGGCCGCTTCATGGACCGAATGGCGTCATGATTGAGGTCAATGAACTTCAAGGCCCCCAATGCGTGAATCAGATTCTGGTTGATTTTCAGCAGAAACGAAGCCAGAATTTTCCCTTCGGCGGAAACGATCTCAAATCCGGTCGAACCCTCGCGGCTTTCAGCGGGCGCCACTCCAACCACATTCAATTGCTGCCGTGCGGCATTTTCCAGGATCTGGAAAAGGGGGCCGCACTCCTTCTCCACCAACGCCAGCTTCAGCGCATCGGGCAAGTTGTTCTTGACATCCCAGAGCACGTGCAGATCGGGAAATGCCTCACGGTTGCCAAGACCAAGAAAATTATCCTCGTCATCCAGCCGGATGGCAATCTCCAGCACATCCCGAAATTTGACTCCGGAACGCCGCATCACACACTGCTGATCGCCCCAGCGGCAAGGCATTGCCCAGGCGGGGGAGTCGAAAATCATCCCCGCGCCAACCTTTTCCCAAGACGGCCATTTTTGCAGCAATTCAAACGCGTTCATTGTCTTTGGTTCTCCTTACGGAAACCGCTATCTGGTAATTGTGGATGCGGCCCGCCAAATGCTGTTCCAACTGGGAAAGGTTGCGTTCCAGCAGTGCCTGGGCCTCCGTTGTCACCGCCTGGAAAGCCACGGTAAGCGTCTGGTTCCGCGCGGTCAGGGTGACTTCCGCGCCATCCAGCACGTCAGGCTTGAGTTGAATGCGAACCGTCCCTTCCCCCCCGTGTATCTCGCCGCTCGTTACTTCAATCGCGTGACACACAGCCTCCACGACCTCCGCGATTCCCTCTGTCCTGGCTGTGGCCGCCGAATTGGACGACACACCAGAAACCGAGACGGGAGCCTCCACCTGAACTGCCGCAGTGGGCTGAACAAACGGGACGACAACCTGCGCTGGATGATGATTGGGCAAGGCCGACGCCCTCTCCTCCATGTCCCATTTCCTCGGACGCGCCACATTCCCTGACAACCGCTGTGCTTGGTTTTCAGACGGAACACCCTCAACCGCCAAATCAGTGGCCACCTTCGGACGCTCGACCACCGACGACGCCGTATATACTGGCGGCATCACCGCCGACGTCTGCACGGTCTGCTCGGAGCGTAGCGTCGGCGTCACCGCCGCCGTCTGCACGGTCTGCTCGGAGCGTAGCGGCGGCGTCACCGCCGCCGTCTGCACGGTCTGCTCTGAGCGTAGCGGCGTCGTCACCGCCGCCGTCCGCACGGTCTGCTCGGAGCGTAGCGGCGGCGTCACCGCCGCCGTCCGCACGGTCTG
>JAFRLP010000106.1 GCA_017431185.1 Victivallales bacterium
CCCGTTTGCGGTTCGTGTTCTCCCCTTTCCAGAGACCGCGAAAAGTGTGGATGGCGAGTGGAGGCCTGAAGCAAATCCCTATCACATTGGTTGTAATTTCGCCTTTTTCGGATATATTATTTATACCAAGCAGTTTGGAAACTACAGGTGGAAACAGAAAGAAGATTCTTCAAGAAACAGAGAGGTATCTCATTATGGACAATCCCTTTGCAGCATTCAAGAAAATTGACGCACATTCGCACATCGGGGCGTTTGGAAGCCCGTTCAACGTCAATTTTGACACCGCCGCGCTCGCGGCACAGATGACGGAATACAACATTGAGAAGACCATCTTGTGCCCGGCAGGAGCAACCTTAAACCACGAACTGCGAGACGCCTGGCAACAGTTGCCCGACAAGATCATCCCGTTGTACTGGGTCAACGCGAACCTGGGCCAGCCGGCCTACGAGGACCTGGAACATTATTTGCGCGATGTCGGTTTTGCGGGTGTCAAGATGCAGCCGTTGTTTGATGCGTTCACGGCGGATTCGCCAGCGGTCGACCCGATTATGGAAATCGCCCGCAAGTACTCAAAGCCGGTGTTCATCCACTGCGGGCATCCACCATTCTCCCTCCCCTGGCAGATCGGTCTGCTGGCCGAACGACATCCCGATGTGCCGATTGTGATGATTCACATGGGGCATGGTCACGGTGTCTACATCGAGGGTAGCATCAACATGGCGAAAAAATACCCCAATCTTGTCTTGGAAGTCTCTGGGATGCCGATGGGCTGCCAAATCAAAAACGCCTACGAGACAGTCGGGCACGAACGCGTGATGTTTGGCATTGATTCCCCGTTCCACCATCCCAGCGTGGAAATCCAGCGGGTGCTCTCCTGCGGATTGAACGATGCCCAACTGGAGGACGTCTTCTACAACAACGCCAAGAAGTTCATGGGACTGTAATCACCGCTATGATGAACGTCGTCTACCAAGTCAAGAACGCGCTCTACGTGAATCTCACCAACCGCTGCCCCTGCGCCTGCCGCTTTTGCTTGCGGCAGAACGCGCCTGGCGTCTACGGCTCGGATTCGCTGTGGCTGGAGCGCGAACCAACCGTCCCGGAAGTCGTTGCCGAACTGGAAAAGTGGGAGTTGGACAAGTTCCCCGAAGTCGTGTTCTGCGGCTACGGAGAGCCGACCGAACGGCTGGACGTCCTCCTCGAAGTCGGGAAATGGCTGAAGGCGAATCATCCCGCTCTGCCAATCCGCGTCAATACCAATGGTCTGGCAGACTTGATTGCCGGAGAAGCGACGGCAAGCAAGTTCGCGGGAATCATCGACAGACTCTCCATCAGCCTGAATTGTGCAGACGCGAAAGAATACCTGGATCTGTGCCGTCCAAAGTTTGGAGAAGCGGCCTTCCCTGCAATGCTGAAGTTCGCGCAAGAAGCGTCGAATTGCGTTCCCGAGGTAGTGATGACCATCGTCGGGGAACCCGTCACCTCTTTGGAAAAGCAAGCGGCCTGCCGTGCGTTGTGCGACCGCCTGGGGCTGCGTCTCCGCGTCCGCGCCTACGAGCGGATTCAAGGAACCTCCTAGCAGACGCCCCTCAAATGAAGGAACGCTTCGATGAGGTCATTGACTTTCTGCCAGGTCTTGACGGCTCTCCACCAGCGCTCCGGAATTGCCTCGAAACCATAATAGGCTCCTGCAATCTGCCCATAGACAGCCCCGATGGAGTCGGAATCGCCGCCAAGATTGACTGCGGCAATCATTCCATCCTCAAAGGTTTTCGTCGTCTGGAAGGCCCATAGGGCGGCTTGCAACGAGGAGACTGCCCAGCCGGAGTTGTTGACGGACTCCCTCGTCGTGTAGAGCGATTGGCTCGTCGTGCGCTGTCCGAGCAAATGTTCGTCGCAAATATGCGCCATCAAATCCACGGTTTCCCGAATCTTGCTGCTGCAGTGGGTCAAATCGCTGATTTCATGCAGGATCTTGTTGTCTGCATTTCCATAATTCCAGATGTACGATGGGGCGAACCGCATGATGCTTCCGTTGCCTTGCGAATCCTCATCGCCATTCTTCAGCAAGCCTGCTTTGATGCCAAAGACGGCGTCTGAAGTGGCGCTACCGACATCGAACGCGTAGGACTGACTCGACCAGAATCCGTCAAAATACCACCGAACGAAGTTATTGCCGATGTCAGCCAAATCGTATTTTCCAAGTCTGACAAGGCTTTCCGCTACACAAAAGGCCATCGACGAATCGTCCGTCCAATATCCTTCTGGAAGATGGAAGATGGGGCAAGGGACCATTTCCGTGATGTATGGATGCGCGTCTTTGTCCGAGAACTGGATGGGGGAACCCAGGCAGTCTCCAACCACAAGCCCCCAGAACATCCCCTTGAACCGCCGAAATTGTTCGTTTTTGTCTTGCTGAAACTCTGACATAGATATTCCTCCTAGATGGGCTGGATGGGCTAGATGGGCTATAATGTAGACGCGAAAAGCGATTTGTCAATAAAATGGATTTTTCAGGAAAGGGGTTGCAGATTTTCCTTGGGGCGATATATTATAAACATCGGTTTATATGATAACAGGAGTTTTGCCATGGAAGAGACACAAGAATGCTTCGTGGTTCACAAGAAGAACGTCGAAAAGGCCCTGAATGGGTTGGCGGATGACCTGACATTGTCCAGGATGGCGGAGATTTTCCAATGCTTCGCAGACCCCACACGTTTGAAGATCATCAACGCGCTGTTGTTATCAGAATTGTGCGTCTGCGACCTCACACGCATTATGAACATGACGCAGCCGGCGGTCTCGCATCACCTCAAACATCTCCGCGAGATTCGCCTTGTGAAGGCAACCCGCACGGGGAAATCGGTATTTTATTCTCTGGACGACTACCACGTGCCGCTGCTTTTTGACATCTGCCGTTCGCATCTGAGCGAAACACACGGGGAAGAGAAGCACGAACCATGAACCGGGCTTTGTTCCTCAAAACAAATAAAAGTCTGTTTATATAACAAAGGAAGAGCAGAAGATGGATTCCCATTTTCATGAAGAGCATTTCCACGGAGAACACCACGGGCACGACCACGCGCACCATCACGAGTTCAATCCGGCTCTCGGAAGGCGATTTGGAGTGGCGATTGTCCTCAACCTCGTGTATGTTGCCGCCGAGTTTCTACTGGGGTATCGTTGGGATTCTGTCGGTCTGATGGCGGACGCCAGCCATAACCTGGGCGATGTCGGCAGCCTGGTGATTTCGCTGATTGCATTTTTGCTGCTGAAGAAGCGTGCCAATTCGACCTTCACGTATGGTTTCCGGAAAGCGACGGTACTCGCGGCCTTTCTCAACTCTGTGATCCTGCTCTGTGCCGTGGGACTCATCATCTATGAAAGCGTGATGAAGTTCATCAATGGCTCGGCGGCCTCGGGCCTGGCAATCATGCTGACGGCTGGGATCGGCATCCTGGTCAACGGATTGACGACCATCCTGCTTTCGGCGGACAAAGAAGACGACCTGAATGTCAAAGGAGCCTACCTTCATATGCTTGCCGACACTCTGGTTTCCGCAGGCGTCGTCGTTTCAGGCGGTCTGATTCTGCTGACGCATCAAACCTGGATAGACCCCGTCATTGGACTGCTCATTGCAATCGTCATCTTCTTCTCATCCTGGTCGTTGTTCAAGGAAAGCCTCATTCTCACGCTGGACGGCGTTCCCCATGGGATTGACCTCCAGCACCTGCAGGA
>JAFRLP010000107.1 GCA_017431185.1 Victivallales bacterium
AGTCAAAGTCGATGCGGCAGGTGACCCATTGACCAGAGGGCAGGGGCGGGAGACCGCCGTCTTCAAGCCAGCCCATGTCGGCGGTGTAGCCCTTCGGTCTTATGTCCGCCAAGAGCAGAACGCCGATGAAGGGGCGTGCCACTCCGTCCTTGACCAGATGGAGGACAACTCCATTCCCTGTGGTCACGTAAACCTTGCATTCCAGCGAGAAGTCATATCCTTCCGTGGGTTGGAGGCGAAGCGCCGTGAAGCCTGCGCCCCGTCGTGGCTGCGAGCCTGGGGCGTGGCGCACCACTTTCAGCGCGTGCGGGGCGGAGGAGACGGGGGAGGTCACAATCGAAAAATCATCTGCGTTGACCTTGCTGACATGCCAGGCGCTGCCCAAGGGGCCATGCGCCGCGCCGTCCACCAGCGGACCTGGCGCGAATGATGCCGTATCGTCAAAATTCTGTTCCAGGATGACACGCGCCTGCAATGGCGAAATCGCCAGCGCCAAGGCCAAGAATGCGACAAATAGTCTCATGGGGAATCTCCTTGAATCTTACAGCCGTACAGTTTTTTTCACAGTTCTCTATTGCCAGCGAACGGCCACGCGGGTGACACGCGGAGTTCGCAGGGAGTTGCGCGCCCCGATGGCGAGTCGGTATTGCAGCCAGGAACGGGCGGCAACCTGGCATCCCTGCGGAGGCAGCCAGGCTGCCGTATTCAGCCCATCGCGGGTGGGGGACGTGCGGAGCATGGCGGTCACCCAGGTCTTGGGTGGAAGTTCGGCGGTGAGGTCAATGGCGGCGACGGTGGCGTCTTCCTGGACCTGGAATGGCTCCGACAGATAGTATTCCTCGTCCCCCCGATCCAGGATGTTGCCAGGATTGACGGAGCACATTCCGTGTGGTCCGCAGGTGGGCAGACGGGTGGTGCGCTCCTCGTTGAAGCCATGCGGCCCGTTCCACCAGACGCAGGAATAGCCAAGGTGGTCGCCATCGACCTTGTGGTTGGCGATGGCGAGATCGACCCGTCCGTCCTCATCGAAGTCGCAGGCGATGCTTCCCGATGCGGAATGGGTGAACAGCAGCTGTCGGTCAAGTTCGTGGAAATGGCCCTGGCGGTTCCAATACAGGAAGGAGTTGATGTCGCGGTCGATGCCTCCATGATAGCTGCCTGCGAAAATGTCCAGAAATCCGTCGCCATTGAAGTCGGCGACGGAGATGGAGCATGCGGCGTCCGCGCGAAGCATCGTGCGTCTGGTCTCCGAGAGCCCCTCTGGGCCGTTCCAGTAGATATGGAGCCAACTGACATGGGGCTGGTGCGGAAGAAGTTCGCCCTTTTTCGGAGTTTCGGTGTGTCCTCCGACGATCAGGTCTGGCCAGCCATTGCCATTGAGGTCGGCGGCGGTGGCGAACACTCCATGGTTGACCGCCAGTTCGGAACTGCGCTCCAGGGAGAACCCGTCTGGTCCGCCCCAGAGAATGAGCGTGCGGTCGGTGGTGATGAGCGGCACGACCAGTTCCAGCCAGCCGTCACGGTTCAGGTCGACGGCGCAGATCCAGCGGGCGCTGCCCTTTCCAGCCAGGGGGATGTCCGTCCAACTCCGAAAATCATCGCGGCCATGGAAGATTCGGAGGTCGTTCCACTGGTGGCACGGGGTGGCGATTTCCAGATATCCGTCCCTGTCGAAATCGGCGACGACGACCCCCCAGCCGATGTCAGTCTGGATGGTTCGGCTTCTCTTCGGCTCGAATCCGTCCGGGCCGAAATGGTGGATATGGTGTCCTGGGTCCAGGTGGAGCGAGTTCTCGGAGTTGTTTGCCAGCAGCAGTTCCGCCCAGCCATCGTCGTCCAGGTCGGCGGAGAGGGAGTCCACTCCGCACCAGCATGGCACGGGGGTCATCCTGGCGGGGTCATAGCCGTCAGGCCCGCCCCAGTAGATGTACGCCTGGTCGTAGCCCAGCGCGGAACGCGAGTAGTGGTTCTGCAGGAACAGTCGGACATTCCCGTCTGGATTGCGGAACATGGCGACGCGGCGGGTATCCTCCCCTTCGAAACGCACAGGTTCCTGCGACAGCTTCCCCTGGGAGAGCTCGAAGAGCAGAGAGTCATTGGTATAGCGTTCCAGTCGGCTGCTGCAGCCGAACAGGACACGATTGTCCAGGATGCACACGTCACAGGCCTCGGCAGTGCGCACGGAGAGCCTTGTCTCCGCAGGAAAGCATCCTCCGCGATTCAGGTAGATGTGGCTGCGCTGCCCATCCCCTGAACCCGTGTCACGGCAGGCAAAGGCCAGGTCATCCTGCCCGTCTCCGTCCAGGTCGCCGACGGCGACCGCCAGCGCCATCGGCACATCCACTGCGAAATGCAGCTGGATGCGCCGTTCCTTGTCCGAGGTGTAGAAGCGCATTTCCCGTCCAGTGGAGAGGGTGAAGCACTCCTTGTCC
>JAFRLP010000108.1 GCA_017431185.1 Victivallales bacterium
GCCATCATTCTGGTCGCCGTCGCCTTGGCGCTGTGGAAAGCCAAAGACCGTTCTGGCGGGGGAAAGGAGCCGAGGTCCGCCACCGCGAAGAGATAATCTTCTGCGGCAGTGGAGGATTATGCGCTGGCGGTGGTCTTCTTCTCCTGAACCGGCAGGGCCAGCAGCAGGGCCAGCAGGGCGATGGCGCCGCTGACGAGGTACATCGCGGTATATCCGCAATGCTGGACGATGAGGCCCGCGAAGGCGCTGCCGAGCAGTCCGCCAAGTCCAGTCGTCAGCGCCGAATAGATGGTCTGTGCGGTGGACTGGCACTCCTTGGGGAAGAGCCGTCCAATCCAGGACACTCCGGCGACATGATATGCGCCGAAGGTCAGCGCGTGCAGGGGCTGCAGCAGCAGGACAAGCGCCAGGGAAGAGCCCAGGGCGAAGCCGAACAGCCGCAGCACAGTGCCCGCCAGCGCCAGCAGGAACAGACGTTTCAGCCCTATCCGCGAGATGATGGGGCCGCTCCAGAAGATGACGGGGAATTCGCTCAGCGGCCCCAGCATCCAGACATAGCCGACGGCGGTGCAGCCGACCACCTCATTCAGGTAGCGTGAGAAGAAACTGTAGTAACTCATCATGGCGAAGCGGGCCAGAAACGCGGACAGGACAAACAGCGGGAAGCCGCCGCGGCAGGCCAATGCCCAGGGGAAGGAGGTCTGTGACACCTTCTGCCTTGAGGGGGAATTCGCGCCCAGGCGTGGCACCAGCGCCAGGGAGAGCGCCTGGAGGAGCAGCATTCCGCTCAGGAACAGGACGATTCGCCTGCCAGTGGTGTCCGAACCAACGTGGAACACGAACTCGCAGCAGACCATGCTGGCGACAAAGGCGATGGTGCCGCCGACCCGCACCCGTCCATATTGCGCCTGGGTTTGTCGGAAGCAGGCGAAGGTCAGTCCGTCCGTCAGGGGAATGGACGGTTTGTTGAAGAAGCCAAAGGCAATGGCCGCCAGAATGGCGAGCATGGTGGACAGGCCTGGCTGGAGCAATCTCAAGGTGGGGACGGAGAGCAGGATGGTCAGCAGAAGTACGCCGCGCGGGGCACGGAAACGGTCACTGAGCATTCCCCAGATGGGCGGAGCCAGGACCGCCGTCAGTTCCAAGGCCCCGAGGATGTAGCCGATTTGAGCGGGCTGGTAGCCGTAGAGATGAAGCAGCTGCTGCATGAACGGCGTCATGATGGAGTAGGGGAAGAACAGCGCAATATAGACCAGCAGGAAACGACGTTCCAGACGGCTTGCTTCGGAGGTGCCAAACATTGTTTTCGTGGGAATCTGTGGTATATTATGAGTGGATTGGCGGTGTCTGTTCAGAACAGACGCCATTGGCTTTAATATAACCCTTTTTTTCGCAGGAACACGGCCCCATGATTCACATTGGCGATATTCTCCGGGAAAGGCTGCTGATTTTTGACGGTGCGATGGGCACGGAACTATACAATCGGCACGTCTTCACCAACCGAAGCTACGACGAGACCAGCCTCTCCATGCCCGCCCTTGTCTCGGCCATCCACCAGGATTACCTGAAGGCGGGGGCGGATGTGCTGACCACCAACTCCTACGGGGCCAATGCGCTCTCCCTGCGCGAGTTCGGCCTGTCGGCGCAGGCCTCCGCCATTGCGGGGGCAGCAGCGCGGCTGGCTCGGCAGGCCGCCGACTCCTGCACCGCGCGCCAAGTCTATGTGGCGGGGTCCGTTGGACCGGTGCGCAACATCGGTGCAACGCATGAACAGCGTGTCGCGGCTCTGGCCGAGCAGATTCGCGCCCTGCTGGACAACGGCGCCGATTTCCTGATGTTCGAGACCCTGCCCAACGCGGACGCGGCGCATGAGGCGTGCCTGGCCGTCGCCCAGGCTGCCCCTGATGCGCCGTTTGTCCTGTCGCACGCTTTGCCGGAGGACGGCTGCAGCCAGGAGGTTCTCGCACGGCGGCTGGCCATTCCAGACGGCTTGCCCGCGCCCCAGGCAATCGGCTTCAACTGCGGCATCGGCCCCGCCTACATGCTGCCATGGGTGGAGGCGGCGATGAAGGTGACGGGGCTCCCTCTCATCGTACAGCCCAACGCCGGTGTGCCGCGGCAGTTGGACGGACGGCAGATGTACCTCTGTTCTCCTGAATACATTGCCACCTACGGCATTCGGTTCGTGCAGTTGGGGTGCCGCGCCGTCGGCGGCTGCTGCGGCACGGCTCCGTCCCACACGGAGGAACTCGCCCGCATGCTCAAGCGTCTGGGCAACACCCGGAACATCACGGTGGTCGAGAATGTCCAGGAGCGTGCTGCCGCAGTTCAGGAGAGGCCTTTGGCTGAACGTTCCCGTCTGGGCCGGAAACTGGCGAACCGCGAGTGGATCACCACCATCGAGCTGTCGCCTCCCATGGGGTGGGACGCCACCCGTATGCTGGAGCGCGCCGCGCTCTGCCGTGACCACGGCGTCGATGTGCTGAATGTGCCTGACGGGCCGAGGGCCTGCCCCCGAATGTCCGCGATGGTCACCGCCGCCATGGTGCAGCGGGAGGCGGGCATTGAGACGGTTCTGCATGTCTGCGGGCGTGACCGCAATCTGATTGGCTTGCAGAGCGACCTGCTGGGGGCTGCGGCCAGCGGTCTGCGCAATTTCCTGATGATAACGGGCGACCCGCCCAAACTGGGCACCTACGGCAACACCGCCACAGGGGTGTTCGACACGGACTCCATCGGGCTGGTTCGGCTTCAGAAGCTGATGAACCACGGGGTCGATTTCGGGGGGCAGCCCGTCAAGCCGCCGACCGAGGCGGTGATAGGCGTGGGCGCCGACCCCAGCGCCGTTGACTTTGACCGCGAGGTGCGCCGCATGCGCGAGAAGGTCGCCGCCGGCGCCGATTACCTCACCACCCAGCCAGTCTTTGACCCGGCTGCCCTTTTCCGCTTCATGGAGGCCATCGCCGACCTCAATGTTCCCGTCATTGCGGGCATCTGGCCATTGGTGAACCTTCGCAATGCGGAGTTCATGCGAAACGAGGTCCCGGGCGTCGTGGTGCCGGACGAGGTGATGCGCCGCATGGCCGAACCCGCCGATGGCGAAGGACAGCTTGCCGTGGGGCTTCAGATTGCCCGCGAGATTCTGGAGGCAGTGCGCGGGCGAGTGGCGGGTGTGCAGATCTCCGCGCCGCTGGGCCGTGTCCAGGCCGCCTTTGACGTGCTGGAGAAGTAGCCGATGGCAGACGCCGGCGAATATTGGCGGGACATTCCCGACTTGGAGGCCGCCAGGCGCGAGCGTGAACGACTGGCGGGCCTGCGGCGCACCCTGCGGCTGCGGGCCACCGCAATGGCGGGCATTCGCTCCTTCTTCGCCAGGAACGACTTTCTGGAGGTGCAGACTCCTGTGCGCATCCCGACCCCTGCGCTGGAGGATTACATCGAAGCCATCCCCTCGGGAAAATGCTGGCTGCGAACCTCGCCTGAGTTTCACCTGAAGCGGATGCTGGCGGCTGGCTATGACCGCATCTATCAGACCGGTCCCTGTTTTCGGCGGGATGAACACGGCTCGCGCCATCTGCTGGAGTTCACGATGCTCGAATGGTACCGCAATGGCGGCGACTGGCGGGATGTGATGGCGGACGCCCACGAACTGCTTGCCTCCGTGACCGAGCACTGCTTTCAGGAGGCCACCTGCTATTACCAGGGGCGCATGGTCGATTTCGGCTGCGAATGGGAGATTCTCACTGTGGAGCAGGCCTTTCGGCAGTACGCCAAGGTCGAACTGGAGGATGCGCTGGCGCAAGACCGCTTCGAGGAACTGCTCTGCACGCGCGTCGAGCCGCATCTCGGCGTGCGCGGACGTCCCACCGCATTGACGGAGTACCCCCTGGAATGCAGCGGTTTGAGCGCGCCGATGCCGGGACGGCCTGGGCGGGTGGAGCGCTGGGAAGTCTATGTCTGCGGACTGGAACTTGGCAACGCCTGCACCGAACTGGCCGACCCCCTGGAGCAGGAACGGCGATTCCGCCAGACCGCCGACCTGCGCGCCCGCGAGGGACGGGATATCTACGCCCTTGACCAGCCGTTCCTGGACATGATACGGGTCGGCCTGCCCAAGACCGCCGGTGTCGCCATCGGTCTGGACAGGCTGTTCATGATTCTGGCCGACGAAGGCGACATCCGCCAGGTCAACGCCTTCGCCGAAGGGTGACGCGAGGCGCGGCGTTTACAAATCCAGGTTGAAGAGATACAGCCAGAGGGCGGATTTCCCGTAATAGATCCTTGCCTCCGCGGTGGTGCCAGGCGGGATGTTGCGCTCCCCTGGGTCAAACGAGCAGTAGGCCACGCGGTAACTTTGGTTGTTTTCGTACTGGATGACACTGCGCAGGTACTCCACCTGCCCTCGGAAATAGTTGCGCTGGATGCCTTTGTAGGAGGTCAGGCGGGCGCGGTAATGCTGCCCCTCCGCGACTTTCGTGGAGTAGCGTTCATCCACCCGCAACTTGAGCACCTGCTGCTCACCGCCGAATATCTCATAGATGACATTCGTGGGCTGAAGCAGTTCGCCGATGACGAACTCGTAGCGGACAACCACGCCTGAGATGGGGGCGCGCACCTGCCGGGTCCGCAGGCGCGCCTCGGCGCGGCGCACCGCGTCCGCCAAGGCCGACAGCTCGTTTTCGATGGCCTTGATTTCACGGTCGTATTTTTCGCGGTCACGGCGGAGCAGTTCCTCGTAGATGGAGAAGTCCTTGGCCTGAAGGGCGTTGAGAGTGACCTGGGCGAGTTCCTCCTTGAGCCGGCCGTCCTCCAGGTTGGTGGCGGCCTTGAGCCCTTTCTCGACCATCTCCTGGGTGAGTTTGAGTTTGGTCTGGGCATTCTGCAGTTGCAGCTGGGCGATGCGAATCTCATCGCCATGGAGGCGTTTCTTCTCCTTCAAATCCACTTGACGGCGCTCCAAGTCGATGTTCATCTCGGCCTTGCGGCGCTCCAAATCCACGGTGAGTTTGGAGTGGCGCGCCTTGGCCTCGGCCAGGGACGCCTCCTCCTCCTCGCTGTTCAGCTGCACCAGCAATTGGCCAGCCTGGACGGACGCGCCCGTCTTGACCAGAATCTTGCTGACGGTGCCTGTCACGGGCGGACGGACCTCGGCATACTCCTCGGTGGTCACATACCCGCTGGCCACCGTGTAGCGGGGCACTTCAATGAAAATGCCGGCGGCCGCCACCAATACCAGAATCAGCAGCGCCAAAAGGGAACCGCGCAGACGGCGGCGCTGCGACTCCTTGCGGGGGGTGGGCATCTCCTCGCCAACGGTCGTTCGAATGTCACCCATGGTCAGCAGGCCTCCTCGTCAGTCATTCTTCTTTTCCACACGCAGGCGGTCCTTGGCGAGGGTGCGGATGCCCTCCGCCTCGTCCCCATACCGTTTCACGCAGAGATTGCAGTCATTGCAGTCCCTCTCGTAGCAGTTGCGGTGGACTCGCGCGGGATACATTTTCCGGAACGCCTCGTAGCAGTCGTCGGAGCAGAAGCAGTAGCGTTCCTGGCTGGTGCCGAAGGCGACATGCACGAGGTGGAACCCGTCCTGAGTGAGGTCGCAGTCCTCGTTGCACCAGCCGCATTTGACGTGGATTTGCTCGTCAACCTGCTTGCGGCGCTGCTTGAGTTCGTCCTCCGTCCAGTCGTATTCGATCCAGGTGTAGGAGTCGTGCGGGATGCGGGCAAAGACGACCTCGCCCCTGATGACCAGGCAGTCTCCGTCCTTCAGGATGTAGGCATTGTTGCCTTCGACCGTCCCGTCCGAATCTTTCAGGTGGACGATGATTTTGCCAGAGCGCGGGGTGTCGTATTTGTTCCAGCCGCAGGCCGCGCAGATGTTTGCGGTGAGGGTTTGCACGAGGTGCTCGCCGCATACGGGGCAGCGTCCCAGATTCACCTTGTGGATTTTCTTGAGGGAGTCGGCGGCAGCGTTCTGCACCTCCCGTTCGGCGTCCTTCTGGAGTTTCTGCTCGTGCTTGCCGTCCTCATCGCCCAGGGCCTTGATGTCGGCCTCCAGGTTTTCGCGCTGTTCTTCGGGCAGGACAAACGGCTTCTTGCCGTTTTCCTGCTCCTCTTGCTTGTCCTTGCCTATTCCGAAAAAACTCATCATGGGTTCCCCCTCTGGGTGGAGTCTGGTTGACTGGGTGGCGGCGGTTGGTCGCGGTAGCCGGTGGCAAAGCGGTAATCGGCTTTGGCACGCAGCAAATCGGCAGCGGCGGTGGCCTGGCGCTGCATGATGGTGGTGAGGTTCTTCTGCGCGTCCGTGACGTTGGTGGAGGTGTTTTCGCCGAGGCTGAACCTTTCGAGTTCCGCGTCCAGCGTGCGTTTGGCTGCGGCGATTCCCTGGTTGACCAGTTCCAGCCGGGAGACGGCGGAGGCGTGGTGCAGCCGCGCGGTGGCAATGGCCTGGTGGATGTTCAGGGCCTCGTTTCGCAGGTTCTCATTGAGTTCCTGGATTCGCGCACGGTGCCGCGCCTCGCGCGCCTTGGGGCCGCGGTAATCAATCCTACGGCGCCAGACCAAGGATATCTCCCCGCCGAAATGGCGGTCGGTGACCAGTTCCTTCATGCCGAGCGGGTGGTGTTCGTCCTCCCCCTGGCCTGAAAGTCCGAACTGGAGTGACACATCGTCCCTCTTCTCCTCCTGGGCGGTGTCCAGTTGGACCCGGGCGTAGGCAAGGCTCCCCTGTATGGTCTGGTAACTGCCCCTTGCCTGGCAGGAGAGTTCCTCGGAGATTTCGGGGAGGTCACGGGCGGCGCCCGCCGACACCAGCAGGGAATTCTGGTCGCCGGCAAGGGCCAGTTTGCGGGTGGCGCCAATCAGTTTGGCCAGGTTCTCCAGGCTGACTTCAAAGACGGTGCGGGCGCGCGCCTCGTCATCCCGACCGATTTGCAGTTCGAGCAGGGAGTGGTGAATCTGGTAGTCGGGAACGACTTTGAGCCGATTGAGTTCGCGCGCCTCGTCGTAGAGTTTCTGGAAACGGCGTGTGGCGTCCTGGGTGATGCGGTAGGCGGCCAAATTCTCGTAGGCCAGGATATAGGCCAGTTCGATGTCATGGCGCAACTCCTGGGTTGTCTTCAGCAGGTTGCTGACGGCGGTCGTGTATTCGGCCATGGTCAGTGTACGGGACAGCTCCAGGGACTTGAAGTAGCGGTCCCGCAGCAGGGGGATGCGCACACGCACGCCGAACATCGTCTGGTAAAGCGTGTCATATCCCTCCGGGTCTTGCAGGATGCGGTTGGCCGCGCCCAGGGAGACGTAGGCTCCAGGGGAGACGGGCACCTCCAGGCCGACCTGTGTGTCAAAGGCCTTGTCGGTCAACTCGGTGTAGCCGGTCTGCAACGGCAAATCACGCTGGGTGTCAGCCTTGCCAACGGCCCCGAAGAAACTGGGGTCGAAGAATTCCGCCAGTTCCTCGTGTTTCAGCAACGCCTGCTCGACCTGATAACGCGCCGCCAGCACAACGGGACTGTTGCCCTGGCCTTCTTTGACAAGACTTTCCAGTTCATTGGCTGAAAACAAAGCCGAACTTATCGCCGTCACCGCCAAGACTGCATGGCGCATGGCGAATCGGAAAAAGGATGAGGACATGATGGGGAAAACGTCTCAGGTCTTCAGACTTTTTGGCCTTCTGCTTGATGAAAGACAATGACTATACTATAAACCCTTTTGGCCGTTTTCCACATCGGCAAGTCGTATTTTTCAGCGAAATCGTGAAAAAACACAGCCATTCCACGCTTTTTGAGATTCCTGATTTTTGGGGGACGTCGTATGTAATCTGTGCAAGGGCAGTTACATTAGGGAATCATATGCTTGATTTGTACCTATTCAGTCCCCTCACCTGTTTTGCCGTGTGCAGACTCAGATTTGCCACTTGAGCCCGACGAGCCAGGCGCGAGTCCCCAACCTGCCCGCAAGGCCTTTAGGCCTCGCGGATTGAAGTAGCCTGGGGGGCTGAATGGATGCATTCGGCGAGCAAAGGTAGCGGCGGCGTCCTCGCCGCCCTCAACACAACGCAGGAAACACTGGCAAGGGACTGCCCCGCGCCTTTCAGGCCAGCGGTCCGAGGTACTCCCCTGTGTAGGCGGTGGTCTCCCGCAGGCACTGCCTTTCGGCGTCCCAGTCGGAGGGCACGGTGACGGAGACGGTTCGCGGCACCGCGTCCGCATCCTTCCCGCAGACACCCTTCAGCAGTTCCTCATAGACGGCCCGGTAATCGGCGAGGCGGAAGAACATCAGATGCGCGTTGCCGACAAATGTCTCGCGCAGGGTTCCTCCCTTGCGCATCATCTCAAACAGTTCGACCGGACGGCGCGACGGGCACTTCCCGCAGGTCTTGGCGCGCCATCCCCAGGTGCGCAACTTGACATGGCGACCATCATGGAGCACGCTCTCGTACTCCTCGGTGCGGACGCCATTGCACGTCGCGCCATTGGAGTCCTCGACCACGTGCTGGAAGGTGATGGCATCTCCAGCCGAAATGGAAAGGCACCAGCCATCCGCCCTCTCCAGCAACCCCAACGGGGAGTGCGGCGAAACCGTCGGCACCAGATGGTGCCTGAGCGCGAAGTCGCGGGCGTTCCGTCCCCACACGGCAAACGAATGGCATGGGTCGTAGGAGCGCAGCACGCCAGGGCGTTTGCGGAACACCTCGCTCAGGATTCCGACGTCCGACGGTGTGTTGCGGACATCGAACAGTTCGCCGAATCTGCTGCCCTCATAGAGTTGGAAGGTGAAGGTCGGCATCATCAGCGTCCCCTGCTCCGTGATGCGCTTTTGCAGGACGTCGCACACGGCCTCCGCCCCGCCTGGAATACTCCCCAGGGAGGAGAAGGTCGAATGGACAACCACATCCATGCCGGCCTTGACTCCAAGCCGGTCAAGTCCGGACTGCAAATCGGCGATGGAGACGGACACCGACTCCTCCAGCGTATTGTAGCCGTATTTGGCGGTGTAGCGCAACGTCTCCATCACCTGCCTGATTTCCTTCGCGGAGGTGCGGTGCCCGCTGTCACAGTCCATGATGCGGATGCACTCCAGAAGGTTCCTGGAACCGTCAAACAACGGCCAGAGCGTCCGCAGTCCCTTGATTTTCCTGCGTTCCGCGAAAGGCACGCGGGCAAGCGAGAACGGCGGTCCCATGACCTTTGCAGTGACTTTCAGATTGAGCGCGCGGTATTCGGCGGAATTGAACTCCTGGCACGGCAACGCCTCCACCTGCGCCAGCCGGTCTTCATGCGCCCGCAATAATTTGCCGGCGTCCCTGTGGCGCCCGTCAAAGCGTTCCGCGAATTTCAGCCGCCCCGTCTGGCGCATGAATTCCGCATCCAGGTAGCATTTACGTTCATGGTTCGAGAGTTTTGCGTCCGCCAGGATGATGTCTGCCCGTGTTTCGTATTCGTGAAGGGCTGTGTCCGAATAGTCGAGGAAGGAGTCCATGGTCAGCAGGGTCTCAAGCGCCGCTGCGAACACGGGGAGTTTTTTGCGCATGTCCCGCCAGTCCGGCACGAAGAAGACGCCCGTGTTGTGGTGGAAGTCCCCGCAAGGCGTATGAATCCAGTTGGTGGGGATGTCCAGCGCGGGGTCTCCGCCAAAGGTGTCGTCGGAGAGGCTTCCCCACTCCCTGGTCCAGTTGCAGTCAGGGAGATAGCGTTTGAACCAGTCGGTGAAGAACCAGTCCGTGCAGGCGGCATTGAAGACAGGCGAATGGCGGAACGCCGTCTTGTTCGAACTGGTGTGTGTGAACGCATCCATGTTGAACCCCGCGATGATGTCGCGGCGATGCTCCGGCACTGCAAGGTATGCGGCCAGACCATACAGTTCCATGCAGATGATGACCCGAAGCGTCTTCTTCAGGCGGATTCCGCGCGAGACCAGCAGTCGCCCCAGTTCGCAGATGGCGGCAAACCCCTGCGCGTCATCCCCCGCGAAGGGTTCATAGACGTGCGCAATCAGCGCATACTCCTCGCTGCTCTCCCCTGGAATGACCGCCGTCACCGTGTAGATTTCGCCGTCATGGATTCGCGTGTTCATCTCCGCATGTACCATGATGCGGCCATGACGCAGTTCCTCGGCCAGTGTCAGCGCGCGTCTCGGAGCCAGCGAAAAGACTGGCAGACGCGGGTCTTCCTTGGCGTGGTACCAGCCGTTGAGCCCCTGGCCATTGACCCAGGCCAGCTCGTCAGGCGCGTCGTCAATCGGGGCCAGGTTGGAGACCGCCAGGCCCGCCGCGCCCGCCAGCGCCAGTGTACGGTAAACGCTGCCGTCCAAGTCACTGCCGTCGCCCTGGTTGTAGAGCACCCATTTCCCCTTCACGTTCGGATGCTCCTTGTCCAGCGTGTCGTAATCCACCAGTTCGCAGGTCACGCCCCCCGCAGGCGTCGGTGCACTCCAAATCAGCGCATGGATGGGGTTGACCGCCGTATCCGCCAGAACGCGCTCATATTCGGGGACTTCGCCTTCCACAATCGTCAGCGTCGAGCGGCCCGCCAAATCCCACGCCTGCGGCATGATGCAGTCGTAGGCGCTGGTCACGCCATCGGCGGGATGGGCAATGCGCTGGACATTCGCGAAGCCCGCCTTCTTCAGCGACTCCATGATATACTTGGTGGAGGCGTCGAAGGCATCGTAGGAGCCGCCGTTGCGCTCCATCCCCGCCAGAGTATATGTCCAGTCCTGAAGGTTTCTGAGCGAGAAAGCCTGCTCAATCTCGCGGATGAGTTCCAATGACATGGTGATTGTTCCCAAATGTTGGATTGTTCTGTCAAAAGCGCGCCTCCAAATATACTCACAGCCCCCCCTCTTTTCAAATCGAACAGAAGACGAATTTCACGGCAGCCCCTTCAGAAGCGTAATCCCTGCCCGCGCACGGTCTGCCAAACCCATCACTCGCACTTGGTTTCAAAGACAGGTTTGGCAGGCCTCGCTCCGCGTGGCCAATTCGGCATCTGGCCAATATCAGTGACTGATTACTCAGAGGCCTCAATTCGATTTTCATTCAATTTTATTTGCCTTGCATTTGAAATTGAATTATTCTTCGGTATATTGAGGTTCTTCGCATACTGGCCAATGGAGGGCTTCTTCCCCCAGAAAAGCGAAACCATGCGCTGACAGGCAACTATTCAGGATTCCGTGAATGCCATATCGAGCCAGATTGACTTCTCATCTAAGGTCCCTGTTATGTGGAGATTGGCAGCATTGACTTTGAGCCAGGCAATCCGCAGTGCAGACCCGAAGTCTCCAATATGACCCATGGGATTTGGAATCCTGAAAACCGTCTCCACGGTTCACTCCAGTACCACATGGGATATCCGACTGGTAAAAACTGGTTTCCCTGCCAGGGCGGAGAATCCATGAAAATAAAGTGACGCATTGCGGTATTTTGCTTCCACCTGAAAGAGTGGAACCTCTGTGCGAATTTATGGAAATTGAGACAGATTTCATGCGCGAATTTATAGAAATTCGCACACTTTCAATTGGAAAAAAAACATCGTTTGCGCGGTATCTATTGTTCTGGACATAGTTAATTTGATGATGTATATTATGTGTCGTTCGCGTTGGAAATAA
>JAFRLP010000109.1 GCA_017431185.1 Victivallales bacterium
AAGACCGCAGCCAGGATGTGGAGCGACGACAGGCCAGCCAAGGACCTTCAGGCCACGGTTTTCTGCTACGCCTTCGAGAAGGTTCACGGACGCAGGCCGTCTTTCCGTTTCGATGTGGTGACGAAAGCCAAGTCACCGGGCGTCAGGCACCTCTACACAGGCAGGGACGACGACCACTACCGGCGTCTGGAAAAACTTCTCGTGACGGCTGACAAGGGCATACAGGCCGGAGTGTTCATGCCCAATGAATCATCGTTTGCATGTTCCGACTGCCCGTTCGCTGACCGCTGCGCAGCCTGGCATCGCGACTGCTCCGCGACCATATCCATGGTCGTAAAGAAAGACCCTGCCGCCGCTTAAATCGCATCCCGAAACCTCACCCGCTGGCCGCTTCGGCTTCGTGCCAGAGCTGCCTTATTCATTCCAACCTTTCACCTACAGGAGAAAACCACAATGGGACTTTGCCTAGCCAACCCCACGGACAAGTTTGTCGACCGCGAGACACTTGCACTTGTGCCTACGCCCCAGCCTACAACCACCTGGAAGCCCGTGCCTCATATCGACGTGGTTGAAGCCGTCGAATCCGCCATCGCCGACAGGGGGATGCACATCGAATCCGAACGCTTCGGTCTCGCCCGCGACAGCCAGAAGATGTTCGGCGTGCTCACCATCTCTAACCATCGCAACAATCCCGAGTGGACACGTTGCATCGGCATCCGAAACTCGCACGACCAGTCGTTCGCCGCCGGCATCTGCTGCGGCGTGAGCGTGCTGGTCTGCTCCAACCTCTGCTTCGGCGGGGAGCACGTACTCAAGCGCCGCCACACTTCCGGCATCGACCTCGAAGTCATGGCATCCGATGCGGCCGCCTACATCGAGGATGGTTTCCTCGCCCTGGAGGAACACATCGAAGAACTCCATTGTCGGGCCATCAGATCCGATGACTGGGCGCGCAGTTTCATCTGCAAGGCTGCGGAGTTCGGGACCATCCCGAGTTGCGACATCCTCGCCGTGCTGCGCGAATACCAGAATCCCAAGCACGAGGTGTTCCGCACCTGTACGCAATGGTCCCTGCTCAACGCCTTCACCGAGACCGCGCACAAGTACCCGCCAGCCCGTTTCGATGTCTGCAATCGCAGGCTGACCCGCATCTTCGGACTCGACGGCAGACCCGCCGCAATCTAACCATCCACCTCAAACCGAAGGAATCCCCCACCATGAAACTTACAACCATTCTTCCTCGCACTCCTGGACCAATCCCTCCGACGGGCAGCAGGATTCCAGAACTGATCCTGCAAATCCTAGTGTTCTTGGGAAGCATCGCCAGCGTCTTTGCGCAGACACGTAGCAAGCCCGACAAGGACAAAAAAACTGACGCAGCCTAACCACTCAGCACCCCTGTTTCAGACAGAGATGTGACCATAAAACCTCTATCAGCGCAAGGGCGAAAATGCCCTTGCGCTGAGTTCTATCCCAAAGGAGCCAAAATGATGAATGAACCTATCTGCCCCTATTGCGATTCTGATGATCTGCACCTGAAGCCCATCGCAACCAGAACCTGCGGCGGCATTGGAGCCATCGCGGGAGGCTTGGCTACCGCCAAGACTGGAGGTGCTACAGGAGCAGCCATCGGTTCCGCATTTCTTCCTGGTCTTGGAACCGCAGTTGGAGGCGTCTCCGGTTTCCTCGCCGGTCTCCTCGCAGGGGCATTCAGCGGAGCAGCCGTGGGAAACGCCATCGACCGCAAGGTCATCCAAGCCTACCAGTGCAACAACTGCGGACGCGAGTTCGCGGCCTGAACAACCAACCATCAACCTCAACAACTAAGGAGAATCACAAATGAGCACGAAAACGAAAGCAGCAACGATGGAGTTCGAGAGTTTTGCCAGCCGTCCCGAGGACGGCGAGATGAGTCTGGGCGAGAAGCGTCTTTGCCAGAAGGTGCTTGGTCCAATGCCCCCCTGCCGTATCCACTGAGCGACCTCGCCTGCTCCGACGGCACGGTCCAGAAGGAGTACATCATTCCCGACAATGCCCGCGAGGCGATTCTGGAGCAACTCTACTTCATGGAACATGTGCCGAGTCTCGAGGATACAAGGTTCGACCTCCACGAGCAGAAACTCTTCAAGGTCAAAGACTACCGCGTCATCCGCTGGCACGGAACCAACATCCTCGCCTCGCCGTATTTCCCCCATACGGGCGGGATGGTCGTGGACTGGATGGAACCGGAAAACCTCGAAGACACTTGCCACAGGCTAAGAGACGGTTTCCAGATGGTGTAGCAAGCGACCTCAACAGCCAATGCGGATAACCGGGACACCGACCTCAGCACGAGGTCGGTGTCTCTATTTCCTAATGTCATTGGTATTTTGCAACTTCAAAACTGACTTCCATCAACTTGACATCTCTAACATCGTCCTTGTTCATTATTAGATTGAAAACTATATAATCACTAGGACTGCAGCTATTTTCGCGAAATTCTGGGGATAATATAAAAATATTACTGTCTCGTTGAAATAAAACATATCGGCACCTTTCTTTTTGTATTGCTATATTGTTTCCATCGGAATCTTTTAATGTTAGTATGCAATTGCAATAACTTTTTTTTCTTAAATAACTAAAGTAATTTAGCAATGAATTAGTTTTATGGTATCTAAATTCGACATAATCTTGAGTTAATAAACTATATCTTTTACTTACATTAAAATAAAAACAAGCCCAATTTCCACCATCGCCACGATGAAAGGAATAAACTAAACCATCGAAATCGTTATAACATGTTCTACTTACATTCAATACTGTTGCATCTATATTTCGATGATTTATATTTATAAGATAATTTCTTAATCCATCCTTAGATTTCTTAAAAGCCATTATTACATCATCATAACGCCGTTCAAGCTGAACTGATTGTGTCTTTTTGGCACACGTTTTTTCAAAAACATCTTTAAGATATGGCATCACTTCTGTCACATATTTTTTATGATTAAATGTAACAACTACTCCAATATTGAACTTGACAGTATCCCCATCAGCCTGTGGTATGACAGTTGGCTGTGCTTCTGAGCCAGTTCGCCCCTCGTTGTCGATAAAAGTTGGCACCAGAAAGTCAACGGGGTTCAGTTTATCAAGGGCATTTATCAAGAACTCCTCTGCCTTCTCTTTGTTAATCTCCTTGGTAACCATCTGTGCCCATACATTTTCCATGCCCTTCACTTCATTGCGCAGAATATTTGCGTCCTGCAGACGCTTCATGATTTTCTTCTGCTCTACCGTAGCCTTGATGGTAACTTCAAACATCCCAGGCTGTTTTTCCGCAACTGGCCTCAATACATCATACTTGTTCACGAAGCCATCGCTGTAAGTCAAAACCTTGTCCTTGATGATTTCGTCGTTTTGCACCATTGTTTCGGCACTCATCAAGCACCCGGCAACTTGCTGAACCGCCTGAACAAATGCGTCTTTCAGTGCCTCGTCAGCCGAGGTTCCGATTCCCCGTGAGATCACAACAGTGGTTTGAGTCTCTTCCGCAAAGGATACATTCACCGCAAGGCAAAGAATCATTGAAAAGAGGAAACAAAAAACTCGTTGCGAAATAGTCATTGTTTTGGGCTCCTGGGTTGATTTGATTGAAAAGATTGAAAACATCATGAAAAATTAAAATGTTATTTTTGACTTGCGCCCATCAATTTCCGGATGTCGCGTTCCCGAAAAACAACGGCATAGCGATACACTCCCGTTTCGTCATCCAGCCCCTTTTCCAGCACCCTGTTGCGTAGCGTGAAATTGCGGGGAAGAAACTGGTAGTCTCCACACAACAGGCTTTGAACGCGCAGCATGGCGGTGCCTTCAAGATATTTGAGTTTTTCCTTGTTCGTGTCGATTGTCACAATGACATACACAAGCCCTTGCCAATGATAGACTCCTTGGGGAGCCGAAGGGCTTGATTCGTAAATCTCCATTGCGTCAAAATACTTGTCTTCCGCGTCTGACCGGTAGGTTGGCGCAAAAAGACTTGAAGACGATGGAATGGGGGACGAACTCAGACATCCAGGACACGCAAGTGCGAAGAGCAAAATCAGGAGGAGAGAACGAGTCATGATGGCATTCTCCAGATTTTTGAGAAATGTGAGAAACTGACGCAGCGTATTCCAAGAAGTGATTTAGAAATCGTCGTTCACATCCGTGTCTCCTGTGAAGACACCAGAATTGGACTTCTTCTGATTCTTCGGGTTTCCCTGAACATTTCCTTGCACCTGAGTGCCCTTCGTTGTCGATTGGCGTTTTTGTAGTTCAGTGTCATGTGCATGTTTCTGCTCATCATACCCCCTTTGAAAGTCCTCCTGTCTATTCTGCGAGGCCTCAATAGCATCCCTGTTCGCAGCCCTGCGCCCTCGCTCAACGGTTTGACGCTGGTTGTCCATCTCCTTTGTCGCGGTATTGACATTCTCGATGTCGAGCGCCGTCTTGGCGTCATTCGGGTTGAGTCCATAGACAGAGACATAGATGGTGCTGCCAGTAATTGGATGTTCCACCTCATCGTTGAAAAGGCGTTGCAATCCTCGAACCGTCTTGTTGCTGAAGGACTGTGTCAAGTTTTCTGCGTAGGTCTCAGCGACAACGTCATTCTGAACCTTTTCATTGCCTCTGCTTTCCAAGGCCGTCTGCGCCATCTTGTAGCACTCTACATCCGCCCAGACACAAAACGCAGCCATCTGCTGTGCATACATATCGGCTATCCCCTTGTTCATCCTCCGCTCGGAAGAAGAAAGGTCGTCATCGTAAGAACGGGCGGAAATGCCAAGAAACCAACGATTCCCATTTGCATCGATGTATTGTCGAGGACCAATCATTGTCGCGGGGTTCTGACCTTCCAGCCAATCCTGGACAGATTTCGCGTCGGGCGACGGTTTTACGGTATACTCTTCACCGCTGGCGACTGCACGTGCGGAACGTTCCATGACCCTGCTCCAGCAGAATAAAACCGCAACCTGATATAGGTCGTTGCTTTCATTCCAGGATTCCGTCTGCATGATGGCAGAAGAACCATACAGGGGCATGCTCGCCATTGCCTTGACTGCACTGTTCTGACGCTCGCGAACCTTTGCCTGAATCCCTTCCGCCTGGGTCAGAAGTTCAGCATATTTCTTTCTGGAAGCTTCCAGCTGTTTCTTCAACTCCTCAAAACGTGCAACCTTGGCTTCATCCCTTGCAGATTGCTTGTATTCCGCATCGAGTTTTTTGATCAACGCCACCATCATGTCGTTGAGACGCTCCCCAAAAGAGGTTCCCCGCAACATGTCAGCCTCTGCTTTGTTGGTCTTGTCAAGCAATTGGGCGAGGGCTTCTTTTTCCAAGGCAATTTCCTGTTCAATTTGCGCCCGTTCAGCACCCAATGCCTTATTGACATCAGTACCAGGCATGCTGGCGATGTCAATGGCTGACAATTCCTGGTTAATCCATTGGATAATATTGACCTTTGCAGAAAGATAGGCCTTTTTGACTGCCATCTCCCGCTTCACAAAGAAACTCTTGTCTTTTGCTGGGTCTGCTGTTTTGAAATCTGCAGTCTCAATGACAATGTAGCGCTGTTTTTTACTGTCCCATCCCTCTTTCCATTTTTTCTGCTTGGCCTGCTCTTTCAGCAACGCTTTCGCATTCTTAAACTGCTTCCCCGCTGGAGCCGGAGCCGACTCCTGGGCTTCCCGAATGGCCTCGATTCCCCCATCGGAAACAACCTGCACTGGCAACTCTTGTCTGTTCTGGTTCTCATTGCCATTATCTTGTGCCAAACCTTCTCCTGAAAGCCACAGCCCTACAAGAATCGTCCAAAGCATCAAGGAATCTCTTTTCATTTTCATTGTATCCATCTCTCCTACAAAAAAAGCGTTGTTCCATTTGCCAGAACCACGGCTACCACACCGTCATACAAAGCACAACAAAACAACGCTCAATTGGAGCGTGTCCAGATTGCGTCTTGTATGAGTGATGACAAAGGTGGTAGTTTGGTTCTTACGCAAGACACGATTGCCAGGCATTAGCCAGGCACTATTTCAAAAGCAAGTTCTTTGATTTGGCTTCGAGTGTTTCCTCCTTGTTAATAAGGGAACGTGTTGACATTGCGCACAAGATTGCCGACAACGTTTTTGCACAAGATGACATTAACGTATATCCATTCGGTTCTTTTGCAAGTCGATTCGCTTTTTTTTTCTTGAGAACTAGATGTTCTTCATTTTCTGTCTTTCTGCCAAGATGTTGGCGCATGCTCCGACTCGTTGTGTACGTAAAGCCTTCAATGTATGTGGCTTGAAAACATCGCTTCTACTAGCAAATAAGGCGAAAATTCTTGCGATTCCAATGAAAGCCAAGGTCAAAAAACAAGACGAAACCCTTGAAAATCCATAAAATCAAGGAAGCGAAACCGTCAAGGAAAAGAAAATGAAGGAGATGAGTGCCCCCTCCTGGCGAGGCACTCATAGAGCAAAGGATTTCTTCCGTCAAACAGGGCGAAAGACGTTCCCAATGTGAGTTTTTGATGGAATTTTACTATAAATCGGAAACGACGGCAGGCTTGTGTGGACGGCCCCGCTTCCTGCCCTCAGTCACCTTCCTGGACTTGTAGTCCTTCCCGCAGTTCTCTGGTGGGGTGAAGCCAAAGGCCTCGCAGATTTCGAGCTGCCGTCCGATGAAAGGCGTGATGACACGCGCCCTTTTCGGATGCTCGATGCAGCGGATGGGGCGCATCTCATCCAGGATTTCCAGCGATGACGCGAACTTCTTCCTTAGTCCCGTGCTTTTCCAGACGTGCCTGACGTATGACGAGAGGATGAGCGAGACGAACAGGACGAACAGCCTTCCCGTCTTGCCGTCCTCGGACCAGTTACGCTGC
>JAFRLP010000110.1 GCA_017431185.1 Victivallales bacterium
ACGGCGCCGGAGGAGGCCAATATCATGGCGCCCGCAAAGACGTCGCCTAAATCGAGGAATTCGTAGCCCGAGAAAAGCAGGGTCTGGGCGTATGGAAGCGTCGCCCCGTTGATTTTGAGCAACGCGGTGAAGAGATGCGCAGTGAGCAGTCCCGTCAGGACCCCCAGCGTCGCCCCCAGGAAGGCGGTGACCCCGCGGCGGTTCAGCCCCGCCACCAGGTACATGATGACGGCGGTCAGGAAAACGACGCTGCCGAAAATCGTCCCGCTGGCAGGCCATCCGCGCAGCACCAGGGGAATGACCGCCTTCCAGATGACAAGGCAACTGAAGATGAAACTGAGCAGGGCGTTGAAGCCAGTCCAGCCGCCGAAGGCGCACAGCAGCACGCAGAAGCAGGTGAACAGCACCCATGTCCAGCCAAGGCGCGAATGGTCTTGGGCAATCAGCACGTCGCCAGGGTCTGGCGTGGGCTTGTCCATCACCACAATGGCGGTGTCGCCTGGTTTGAATCGCTTGTCAAGTTCCATCTGCGCGCGCAGTTCATTGCCGGCCATGAAGCGCTGTCCCTTCAGGGCGCCGCCCAGAATCCGGACTTTGAGTCGCTGGGAGCCGAACCAGACCAGATTATGCTTCTGGAGGGCGGAGTCATCGACCTCCAGCACGCGGGCACGCGCCCGAAAACCGCTCTGGGCAGCCAGCCGCGCAGGGCCGGGAATCAACAGCAGCAGCCCCGTGCAGATGGCCAGCACCAGAAAGATGCAGATGTCATGCCTGGAAAGAGCCATTGCAGACAATCACCCCGTGCCCCGCGACCCAATGGAGACAAGTCACATCAGCGACTTGAGTTTGACCGCGATATCCGTGTTCTCGAAGAAGCCGGTGAAGAGTTCGGCGCCAGCCCCCTGGCTGGTGGTCATGACAGGCAATGCCGTATGCGCCCCGCTTGTCCAGCCGACCCCCGCCTTGGCGCTGATGAGCAGACGCGCCGCATTGGCGAGTTTCCTCTCCTGAAAACCCTTCTCCAGCGAGGCGAGTTCCTCCGCCGTCACCACCATCGGGTTCTGCTTGACGTCCCCTTCAAAGGCGAAGTTGAAATACTTTGTCAAAAGAGGCTTGACCTCCTCGAAGGTCAGTTTGGCGTTGTTCCCATGGAGTTTCTTCATCATTTTCGAGAACTCGGCGATGGAGCACTTCTGGTTGGCCAGGCGCTCCATATAGAGGGCGTAGCCGGTTCCGGCAAAACCCATCGTCATGCCACCGGTCTCGTGGTCGCCTGTAATCACGACAAGCGTCTCGTCCTTATGCTGTTCATAGAAGGCCAGGGCGACCCGCACCGCATCGTCCAGCGCCAGCACCTCGTACAGGTTGGACGCGGCGTCGTTGGCATGGCCGCAGTGGTCGATTTCGCCGCCCTCTATCATGAAGAAGAAGCCGTTGGGGTTGTCCAGGATTTCAATGCCCTTCCTGGTGTAGTCGGCCAGCGTGGGCACGTCGTCCTGGCCGTCAATGGCGAAAGGCAGTCCGTCATCCCTTGCGACCGCCAGCAGTTTATCGACCTTGGCGGGGAGGGCAAAGAAGGCCTCCTTGCCCTTGCAGACCGTGTAGCCGGCCTTCTCCGCCAGCTCGAACAGGTCACCCTGGTATTCGGAGTCCTTGGTGTCGTTGTGCTTCTTCGCAAATCCGCCGCCGCCAAAATACTCGAAATTGGATGAGATGAGGTCAAGCCCGATGCGGTAAAGTTCACTGCGGCTCTTGCGATGGGCATAGAAGCCGGCGGGAGTGGCGTGGTTGATGGTGATGGAGGTGATGATGCCCACCTTCCTGCCATTGCGATGGGCGACCTCGGCGCAGGACTCCAACTTCCGCTCCCCGTCCGCGCTCAT
>JAFRLP010000111.1 GCA_017431185.1 Victivallales bacterium
CTGTTCGCCCAGACGCACCCCCCTTCGTGCCGTGTAAGACCAGTTGGACGGACGCTTCTTCCGAGAAAACTCCAGAATGTTCTTTCTGGCCACCTTCAAGGTCTTTTTCAAACTGGGAGAGGCGGCGTTGAACGCAGCCATGATTTCCGCCTCGGAGACCTGAAACTGGTCGGGGCGCAGTTCCACGTCGTCAAACTGACGGGCATACTCGACGAGCGCCGCGTCCCCCCGAGCCTTGACTGCGGCCAGGATGGCGGCCACGCCGCGGTCGATTTCGGGGTCGAAGGCGCTGCGGTGCATCAGGGGTGCGATAATCGCCTCGAAGCCAGGGGAGTCAGATCGAATGGTTTGCATGTTGTGTCTCAAAGTTCAATGGTGGTGGCAATCACAGTGGTCGTGATGGCAGGAATCCTCCGGGTCAGGGCCGAGTTCAAGTTCGCTCATGAGCGGGTCGTTTCCCAGCATGATGTTGCCATCGACTTTGACAAAGCAGAAATACTCGGCGTCCTTGAGCAGAGGGGTTCCGTCACTGGGCAGGATGTTCACCTGCGCCAGGGAGGGCAATTGAAAGCGCGCGCCGCCGTCGGTGACGCAGCTGACCCTCATTCGGTCAACGCTTGCGCGTCCCCGCAGGCATTGCATCTGGACACGTCCCCGCGCTTCGTCAAGCACCTTGACAAAGACCACGCAGAACTTGCGGCCCTCCAGTTTCTCCAAGGGAATCATGGCTTGCAAAAAACTCTCAAACTCTGTCAGTCAAAACACCTCTTTCCCTATAATATAGCACAAATACAAGAAAGGCATAACCACCCCTTGTGAAATTCTTCCCAAGAAGGCAACATACTATTTCAGCGGGCAAAATGTTTTTTCACCCCTGCCAACTTACTTTTCGCTGGTCAGGGAGTATAGTAAAAGGTCAGCGGGGGTGCGGAAAGACATGTCACCAGAACATCGACAAAATGCAGATGATGAAAAAAGGGCTGTTCATCACCTTCGAGGGGCCAGACGGCTCCGGCAAATCCACGCAGCAGCGTATGCTGGCGGAATGGCTGGAGCAACAGAACAGGCAGGTCTATCTGACCCGCGAGCCAGGTGGCACACGCCTGGCCGAGCAAATCAGGGGCCTCCTTTTGGACAAAGGCGACGAACCCGTCTCCCCCGAGGCGGAACTGCTGCTGTTCGGCGCCAGCCGCGCACAGCACGTCCGACAGGTCATCCTGCCATTCCTGGAAAAAGGAGGAATTGTGCTTTGCGACCGGTTCCTGGACTCCACCACCGCCTATCAGGGGTACGCCAGGGGGCTTGACATGACGTTCATCAACCAACTCCACCAATTCTGCGTGTGCGGGCGGATGCCGGACCTGACCTTCCTGCTGGACTTGCCTCTGGAGGAGGGACGGCGGCGCGTCGCCCAGCGCCAGGGGGAGTCCCTCGACCGCATGGAGGCCGAGGACAGCCGCTTCCATCAGGCTGTGCGGGACGGATTCCTCGCCATCGCCCGGCAGGAGCCAGCCCGGGTCAAGGTCATCGACGCGCGCCAGAGCCTTCAGGACATCGCGCAAACCATACGCCAGGAGGTGGAGAATGCCCTCGCTGACTGACTACGCAAGGGATTTTCCCACCGTGGTCGCCCGACTGCATCAGGCCCGTGCCAACGGAAGGGTGGGACAGGCCTATCTGTTCGTCGGGGACGACATTGGTTTTCTGGAGGGCTTCGCCAAGGCCTGGAGCCAGACGGCTGCCTGCCTCTCCCCCCATCCGGACGGTTCGTCGTGCGGCAACTGCGACAACTGCCGTCGGCTGGAACGGGACACCTACCCTGAAATGTACATCGTGCGCCCGCAGTCCAAGTCCCGCCAGATCACGGCGGAGCAGATGCTGAATTTCGAGCACAGCATCTCCTTGACGACGGCTGGCCAGGCGCTGAAAATCGGAATGCTGGTGGAGGCGGAGAGGCTCAACACCGCATCACAAAACGCCTTCCTCAAAACCCTGGAGGAACCGCCGGCGGGCACGTTGCTGATTCTGCTCACGGTGAATGCGCGGATGCTTCTGCCGACCACCAAGTCGCGCTGCCAGACCATCTCCCTTCTGCGCAATCGCCTTGACTACTCCGAGGTGGCGAAACTGGGGTTGTTCCAGCATCTGGCGCTGCTGCATCGCCAGGCCGGCGCGGCGGCGGGTCTGCGCGCCTCCGCGGGCATCTCCTCCATCCTGGCAGGTCTGCACGCCCAGGCCGAGTCCAGCGTTGACGACTCCGCCGAAAAAAGTTGGGCGGAAGCGGGGGACGCGCAGATGCGCAGGCTTGCCGCCGAGGAAAGGGTCGCCAAAGTGGAGTCCGAATACGTGCGGCTCCGCGGCATGGTGACCGACGCCATCCAGACCTGGTTCCTGCAACGCCTCCTCATCGCCTCAGGCGTGCCGCGTGAACAGCTGCCCTGCGCTGACCTGCTGCCCGCAACGGAGCTGCCCATCCCCAAACCGGAGGAGGCGTCGCGTGACATCCAACTGGCGGAGGAGTTCCTCCAATGCCTGGCCGCAAACGTCGATGAGAAACTTGCCCTTGACTC
>JAFRLP010000112.1 GCA_017431185.1 Victivallales bacterium
ACATTGCCTTGCCGCCTTACTGCACCCAAATCTGGCTAATGAACACGGCGGACACGCCAGACAGCGCCCAGCTCGCCGAGGCCAGTGCCATAGCCGAAACCCTCCAGCGCTGCCAATCCTTCCAGCAGTAGCGAAACCGCGAAAAAGGAGATGTCACTATCCAGAACCCCAGGCCACTTCAATCCGCGAGGCCTGAAGGCCTCGCGGGCAAGTTGGGGTCTCACGCTTGGCACGCCAAGTTCAAATGGCAAATCTGATTCTGTGCACAGTAAAACAGGATCCTGCAATCAATGAAGCATTACGTTGACTGGCAGGCAGCTTTGCGGAACGCAGCAGGAGAAATGCCGAAAAGCCGTTTGAACCGATTGGAAAAGTAGTAGCGGTCGCACATGTGGCAGTCCACCGCAATATTCTCCAGGCTGAGGTCTGTGTTTAAGAGCATCTTCTTTCCTTGTCGGAGAAAAAACTGTTCCCGATATTTCCTGGGGGAACAACCCATCTCCTTACGGAAAATCTGGAAAAGAAGGGGTACACTCATGCCGCACTCGGCAGCAATCTCCCCGATTCTGTAATTCCGTTCCCCCGTCAGCAGTTGAATGATATGGCGAATTCTGCCATGGGTGCGTTTCGTTCCAGGCTGCCTTCTGCAAGCAAAGCGCTGAAGCACCGTTTCCACCAGAAGCAGAGCCAGCGCGTCCCATCCAGGCTGGTGGATTTCCTCCAAGGAAATCGCCTCCCGAAGTTCGACAAGAATCCTTTCCCAGATTTTCTGGTCTGGATTCCACATTCCCAGACCAGGAATGACCTCATCAAAGTCCATTTGCCCAAGGATATGGTCACGAATGGGAAAGTGGAACCACAAATAACGCCACTTTCCGCAGGAACGGAAGGTATAGCGGTATCCTGGCTGATAAACGAAAAGCGTTCCTTTGGAGGCTGTGACAACTTCCTCATCCAGTGAAATGCTCCCCGTCCCTTCCACAGGGAAAAGCAGTCCCCATGGACTGACCAGACGGCGGGTCCAGGAACTGTTGATATTTGTGTTTTCCGCGCCCTCCAGTTCCGAAAAAAAGGAGCTCTTTGATGATTTTATAGAATCACACATCTTTTTTACAGAATCATTCATTGTCAAATTCCTCGTTTTTGTGTATAATTATAGCATTCTTAAAGTTTTTTTCAAATTCAATCCAGAAGAGATTTCTTCATGAAAATACACAACAGATGCTCTGACATATTCCTCTCGCCCGATATCGGGGCAACCATTCTGCATGGAGAGATTGGTGAAATGGCGGAGCGGATGTTCTTCCACCGAATCAACTCTCCGAAAGCAAGGAATACTGTCTATCGGGAAACCATCGACGCCTTCCGCAACAAACTGGATGACGCCCAAAAAGTCATCGGCATCTGGCAGGGCGAGTATTGGGGCAAGTGGATCATCAGCGCCGCCAGAGTCGCCCGTTATCAGCACAACGAGGAGTTGATATCCTTTGTCCGAAGCGCCGCATGGGAACTGCTCTCTCTTCGGGACTCCGATGGCTGCATCAGCACGTACCGTGCTCGAAATGTCTTTTCCGCAGCGCCAAAGGAGGAGGTCATCAAGGTCCTCGGTGTCCCCAGCGAGTGGTGGTGGAATATCTGGTGCAGAAAATATACCCTCTGGGGGCTGATCGAAGCGGGAAAACTGACAGAGGACGAGCATATCATGGAGGCTGCGGAAAAACTTCTTGACCAGTTGATTGACACGCTGGAAAAGAAGAACATTGACATCCACCGCACTGGAACCTTCCTGGGTCTCGCCAGTTGCTCCATCCTGAAGCCCGTGGTGCTCCTTTACAGGGAGACGGGAAAAGAGAAGTTCCGCATATTCGCGGACACCATTGTTCACGGCTGGGAACGGGAGGATGGCCGAGCCCCCAATCTGATCCGAAACGCCCTCTCTGGAAAGCCGATTGACGAGTGGTATCCCGAGATTGTCGGCTGGACCAAGGCTTACGAAATGATGTCCTGCCTTGACGGACTTCTGGAATATTACCGTCTCACAGGTTATGAAAACGCCTTGAAGACGGTGGAGAGCATGTATGAACTCCTGCTGAAACACGAGTCCAACCGTCCAGGCGGAGTCGGATACAACGACCAGTTCCGCTGTGCTGGCGTCTATCTGAACAGCCTGACGGAGCCCTGCGACGTCATCCACTGGATTCGGCTCTGCTTTGAACTATTCAAACTGACGGGCAAACCTCGTTACATGGACACCCTGGAGCATGCGTTCCTCAATGCGTTCCTGGCGGGAATCTTCAAGGACGGCAGTTGGGGAATGCGCACAGTCCGCAGCTCTGGCCATCACACAGTCGCTCCTGAACAGGCGAAGATGCGATTCAACCACTGCTGTGTGAACAACATGCCTCGGGGGCTTATCAATGGCGCGGAAAGTTGTGCCATGCTCTCGGCGGAGGGGGTGGTTGTCAATCTGTATCTGCCATTCGCCATGAAAACCGTCTCTCCTTTTGCCGGAGCAATCCGAATCACCGTATCAGGCAGTTACCTTTCCAATGGTAAAGTCCATATCCATGCGGAAAACGAGAAAGCGACAACGCTTTCCCTGCGAATCCCTGGTTGGAGCAGAACCGCAGTCATCCGCCATGAAGGCAAATGCAGGGAAGCGGTCGCAGGCTATGCGACTCTGCGGCTAGAGTCAGGCGTCCATGAGATTGACTTGGAGTTTCGGCTGAACCCTACCGTTTCGGTCTTTCCTTACCCAGGAGAGCCGGAAAAACTTTCCGACTGGCATCGGATACGGTATTTTGAGGGAAAAGGCACAGAGCATCTGGAACTGATGAAGGGATACTACGCCACCGTGTCCTCTGGACCGCTGCTTCTCGCCCGAAGCAAACTGTTCGGGAACAGCGAGGAGGAGATGTTTGCACCGTCTCGGCTTGCCAGAGGAGAGTGGACTGTGACGCTGACCCCGGAACCAAGAACAGGGTGCCTTGCCGCATTCAATGCGGAGTTCCGTTCCAAGGACGGAACCATGTTCAGTAGCAGAGTAGGCGATTTTGCCTCTGCGGGAAACATTGATAGCGGAGACCCGAAACTTTTCAACATGTTTTTTTGAACGGAAGACACAGCACACCCCAAACAAGGAGAAAAAATGAAGCGCATCCTCAAGTCGAAGCAGAAACCTCGCTTCACTCTTATAGAACTTCTCGTTGTAATTGCAACAATCGCAATACTCGCCTCCATGTTGTTGCCTGCCCTGTCGAAAGCACGGGAGAAGGCACGAACCATCTCCTGCACCAACACCCTGAAGCAAATCGCGCTGGCTGTCAATTTCTACGAAATGGACCACGATGACCTTGTAATGCCAATGAGCCAGGTAGAGAACGGCGCCAACCAAGTGTGGTTCCGTCATTTGACCAGAGGCAACTACTGGTCACTAGGTTACTATGATCCAGAAACGAAAAACCAGCCCAAAGGGATTGAATGTCCATCCGAGTCGCGGATACGCACCTACCCTCCCAATCAGACATACACCCATGTCCACGTCGGGCGCTCCACCACCTACGACTATGGATTCAATGCCACCACCCGCTCCAAAGGCGACGCATTGAACCAGGCAACCTATCCGTACAGGAAACTCGGGGAGATCAAGAATCCATCCCAACGTTACAGTGCATTAGAGGGAAAAATGTACGCAATAAACTACTTTGAAGTTTCAACCAAATACAGCGCCGACCCCCAAGGCACCACACGCCACACAAAAACCACCTATGGAGGCAATATGGCCTTTTTCGACCTGCATATAGAGTTCCTGAAGGAATACGTGGGATTCCCCACTACGGACTCCAGTTCGAATCCCCTCAATGTCTGGTGGTTTAAGAATCCAGGAGAGTGACCCATTTGGTTTGGCCAGCCCTCCGCCCTGCCGGTCTGCACGGCAGAGGGAGTCGCACTTGGATTGGCATTAAAACCCCTTGGCGGGCTGAATGTTGCGTTCCTGAAGAAAAGCGCGAAAATCGCGGGCAATCTCCTGCACGGACATGGGCTTGCCCGCCAGACCGCCTTGCTTCAGGAATCTGGTCTGGCGCGGAGTCGCAGCCCAGTCCAAGGGGCTGGTCGGCTGCTGCTTGCCAAAGGGCATGTCGCAGGGATACTTCTCCTCCAGGACAGAGAGGAACTCCGCAACGGCGGCTGCCACCTCTGGCAACGCCCCCCTGATGAGCACACGCCCGTCCTGAAGCGAGACGCTTGCGGGAACACCCGATTGCACGCAAACAGCAACCCTGGCGGGAAGCGAGGACACTGCGAACTCCCTCCCTTCATCCAGATGCTCTCGGCACCACAGTTTCAGGAATTCACCGATTCTGGCTGCCAGCACCTCAGCCCCTTCCCCCTCAGCCTGGATATGGTCATCCCGAAGGAAATCCAGTTTCAGGACCTCATCGACAGAGCATTGCCAACGGGGATTGGCGTAAATCAACTCCATTTTTTCGCCTGGTGAGAAAATCGTTTCACCCTCCTTGGCATGGAGGGAGACAGCCGGATGGCCAGCCAGACGCAATCCTGACGCCTTTCCCCCAGCAGGGAAACGCAAAGTGACGATGGTCTTGTCCATTCGCCGCACCATGGTTGTCTCATACTCAGGAAATTCGTTCGCGTTCCCCAGTATGTCCAGGCATAGAAAATCCAGAGGAGGCACCCTCCCCAATGAGACTGAATCGTCCTTGACCTGCACAACAGAACCAGCGCAGCCAACCACGGGATGCGCCGTGAACAGCCGTCTCTCCAACTCCAGCGTGGCTGGCTTTTCCCAAGGGGAGAGATTTACGGCCACCAGGGTGCCTTGCTGTTCATTCCCGTAACGGGCGAGTTCAAGGCCAGAAGAGGCCACGGCCCCCGCCACCTGCCGATATCCCATCCGCTGCACCCGCTGAACCTCGCGCAATGCGCGGAACGATTCCTGGCATCCCAATATCTCCGCACTCTGACGAATGTTATAGAGCAGTCCCATCAGAATCTGGGCGTGATGAAGCCATGCCGACGAATAGCGGATGAGCCTGGGGTCCTCATCTTTCCTCAGGAAATTGCCGTCAAGCGGGGGCATGGTGTAGAAGCAGGTGGGCTTTTCGCCATAGAGGCGGACCTGCTGTCGGCGCATGGAGGTGTTCTGGACCGTGAACAGCAATTGCTCCTCATGAATGGTGTTGTCCACACGGAAGGAGGCGTTGAAACTGGAAAGCTGAAGATGGACATTGGCGGCGATGCCAGTACGCCGTCCCGTGCCATTGGGCATGGTCCTCAAATCATCCAGAAGATTCGCCAAGGCAACCACCTGCGGAACGTAGAAGCCTCGCTCGTCAAAGACATTGAGTCCGCCCAGGGAGTTGCTTTTGCGGAACTGGTAGGGATAGCCGCAAAGGTCAAAGGCGAAGGCGTTTACAGAAGGATGCTGTTCCAGAAACCGTCTGGCCTGACGGCGCAGCCACTTGCCATAGGAGCCGCCGTCCGCCAGGAAGGCGTGTTCCTGGCACCCCCTTTTCCAATAGTCAGGCCAAGTGTCGATGCCGTTGTACGACTCGTCAGGACCGATCACCGAATCCTGGAAGAGATTCGCCAGACGCCTTTCGCCCCAGTACGAGATGTAGCATGCTGGTGTGATTCCCGCAGCCTGCACCCGCCGCACTGCCTCCTCCACCTCCTCAATGGCCGTGCGGTTGAACTCCGCATCCCCCCGATAGGAAAGGTTGACGGGCGGATAATGGGAGAGCAGTTCCGAATCTATCGACCAGTTTCCCGTGGAACTCCCTGTGTGGTAGAACCAGCACCAGCCCGCTCTGGCTCGTCTCGCCACCTCGGTGAAGGACCATTTGGCCTTACGGCTCTGGAAAGCGTCGTTCTCCCAGGTCTTCTCAATGAAGCTGTTGCCCGCCAGGCCAGGGTCCATCTCCCTGTCAATTCGGAAGAAGGCTGGCTGGATGGCGTGATAGCGCTCGGCCAGCCCGTCCACGCCATCGGCGGGGACGAAGGGAACGACCGCAAACTGATAGTCGGCGCTCTCGCTGGCGGCGAGCGCCGTGCGCACTGTCAGGGAGACGCCGTGCGCGGAAGGCATTCCCCGCCTCAAATACCCGCAGATGGTCGTGGGAGACAACGCCAGCGCCAGCCCATCCTCCGTGTTCCAGGCGGCTGCCATGGGCAAAGTGGCGTAGATGCCCTCGACGTCACAAGGACGGAAGGGAGTGACGGAGGGTCGGACAGCCTGACCGTCATAGAAATGAAGCCAGGGAAAACCTGACGTTTTCTCCAGAGTGACTTGGGGTTGCAGGAACGCGCGCAGGTCGCCCGCCTGCTTCGTCAGATGAAGAGACAGGATGAGGTTGCCGTTCCGACATTCCCATCTCAGGGATAGTTCTGCGCCGACCTCAGGCAATGGCACAATGAATCCAGAGCCTTCCCTTTTCGTCGGTTGTCCAAGTCGCAGCTTCGGCAGAGCGCAAGGCAGATAATCCGCCCGCATTCTGGTCACATTGCCCTTGGCTGCGAAGAGCAGCTCCCGTCCATCCCCGATTTCGAGACGCAGACGATAGTCCCGATGGTGACAGCGCAGGGGGAATTCCAGAACATTCTCCCGCAAGATTGGCTCTCCCGCGCATACGACCTCCCCCTGCGGCTTCTGCGAATAGGAAGGCGCCTTCGGCCAAGGAATCAACGGGACGGACGATGGCTGCGGAGTGAAGGCCGAGCGATAGC
>JAFRLP010000113.1 GCA_017431185.1 Victivallales bacterium
ATCCATTCAGAACCCCAGGCAAATCCAATCCGCGAGTCCTGAAGGCCTCGCGGACAGGTTGGGGTCTCACGCCTGGCACGTCATGCACTTGTGGCAAAACTGAGGCTACGCACGCCAAGACAAGGTAGGTGTACTGGACACTGCCGACAGGGCGGCACGTGTGGTCACACGATGAGTTTTTTCAGCAGTTCTGCGGAGATGGGCCAATCGACATGCTGCTCCAGAATGGTCAGGTTGACGATGATGGAGTCGTGTTCGTCGTCCCGTCGCACGACATCCACCTCCAGCCCTTTCATGGAGCCGTTTGTAATCAGCACTTTGTCCCCTGAAACGATGTCGGGATTGACATAGACGGGGTTGTCCTTCGCCTCCTCCTCCAGCCGTTTCAGCGTTTTCAGTTCCGAGAGCAGCTGCAACTCCGCCAGTTTTTCCTGAAGCAGGAAAATCCGCACAATTCCCTTGTCGTTGCGGCGCAGTTCGCTGGCCGAGGCCAGGCTGGCGCAGAGGAACAGGTAGCCGGAAAACATAGGCACACGCGTCACGACTTTGGTGCCGTGGTGCATTCGTGCCTTGGCCACAGTGGGCAGGTAACACGGCACGCCACTTTGGGTCAAACTCTCCAGCACCCGCTTTTCGCAGCGGGAATGAACGTAGGCGAATCCCCAAATGCCATTGGCATATTCCTGCAGGATATCCGAATCGTCAGGCACGGCTTGCACGCGTATCCTTGAAAAGCGCCGGGCCACGGGAAGGAACCAGGCTGTCCCGGCATTTCCAACCTGTTCACCATGACTCATCAAATCATGGTTACTATAAGCGCAACCGCGTGGTTTTTCAACTTGCCATCCGAAATTTTGTCAGGAGAACAGCCGAATTGAGGCAATCCGCCCCGACTGGCTCTACCGCCAAACCTGTGCGGGCGGGTTGCGTTTTCGGCAATTTGGGATATATTATATGCTTGGATTTGTTCTCTGAGTGCCACCCATCCGTGAAAGCCAAGATACTCATAGCCGAGGAAGACCAGAACTTCGCCGAGGTTCTGCGCGGCATTATGCGCCGTCTGGACAATCGTGTAAAGGTGTGTGACGACCTGGAGGGGGTGCGTCAGAGCCTCGCCGCCGAGCCTTGGGACATGCTGTTGTGCAGCGCGGCGTTGTGGCATTCCTCCCGCGGCGGCAAGGACATTCTGGAATTGGCACGGACTGTCGTGCCCGCCGTCCCAGTGGCCATCACCGTGGATTACGCCCGTCAGCATTGGGGCGAAGAGGCCATCGGCGCAGGCGCGTTCACCTGGCTGCTGAAGCCATGCCGTGCGGAGGCAGTGATACACGCCTTGGAGACGGCGCAGCAGCTGAAGGCGGAGGAGCAGCAGACTGTCGCAGCGCCTGCCCCCGCTCCATCCGCGGACGCCACCAGGCATTTCGGTCTGCTGGTCGGGGAAAGCCTGAAGATGCAGGAACTGTATCGCACGATAGAGAAGGTGGCCGCCACTGACTTCACGGTGCTGCTCCGCGGCGAAAGCGGAACCGGCAAGGAGTTGGTGGCGAAGGCGATACATCGGCTCAGCACACGCCGGGGGCGTCCTTTTGTCGCAGTCAATTGCGCCTCCCTTTCTGACCAGTTGCTGGAGTCCGAGCTGTTCGGTCATGTCAAGGGGGCGTTCACGGGGGCGGTGCGCAATAAGGAGGGATTGTTCCAGACGGCGGCTGGCGGCACTTTGTTCCTGGATGAGATAGGCACCGTCTCCCCCAATCTCCAGCAGTCATTGCTGCGGGTGCTGGAAAACAAGGTGGTGCGCCCTGTCGGCAGCACGGAGACTCTGCCTGTGGATGTGCGCGTCATTGCGGCGACCAACGAGAACCTCGAACAGCGCATTCAGGACGGTTCCTTCCGCCTGGATTTGTTCCATCGTCTCAACATTCTGCCCATAGCCTTGCCGCCGCTGCGGGAACGCCGCGAGGACATCGCCACACTGGTCAACAGTTTTGTCGATACCCCCAAGACGGGCAAATGCTTTAGCGCCGAGGCCATTCGGCTGTTGGAGAATTTTGCCTGGCCAGGCAATGTCCGCCAGCTTGAGAACATCGTTTTGCGCATGGTCGCCCTTTCGCCGGCGGAAAGCACGGTGCTGGATGTGGAAAACCTGCCGGAGGAGATCCGCGCCACAATCCCAAAGGCCCCCGCGCCCATGCCGCCGCCATCCTTCGGCGCGACACTCTCCCTGAAAGCCTATCTGAAAGCCTGCGAGCGCCATTATCTCAAGTTCGTGCTGGAGCAAAGCGGCGGTGACAAGACCGCAGCCGCCAAGGCATTGGGCATCAGCCTGGCAACTTTCTACCGCAAATACGAGGAGGTCTGAAAATGTTCGCCAAACCCATCCGTCTTTCGTCACTTCACCTGTTGTTTGCGATGCTGCTCCTGGGATGCGCCTCGCTGGACACGGACGTGGTGTTCTTTCTCAGCCTTCACCAGTTGACTGACGCCACGGTGAACAGCGCGGGCACCCGCTTCCACACCATTGCGCTGAGTGCGGACGGGGTTACCAAGGCGAACATCATCACCTACCCCGTAGTCAGTTCGCAGCAAATCCTCAAAGCGGAGGTTGCACCCGGGAAAAACCGGAAATGCGGTCTCCGCATTTTTTTTGACCGGCAGGGGACATCCCGCTGGCTGAACGCCTCCGTGTATAATCGCGGAGAGCGTCTGGCCATTCTGGTGGACAGCCTGCTGGTCGGCTATGTGTCCTTGCCCAGCCGGCCCGACAATCGGGGGTACGCAGACCTTCCCGCTTTGTGGACCAGGCAGGAGGCCCAGGACATCGTTGCGCACGCCAAGAAAAATTACCAGTCCACCAATAGAAAATAAGGATTGCTTCCCATGTCAGAACAACTCTCTCCCATGTCCGTCACCCCAGAACTATTCGCCAAGGCCGCCCAGGGTAACCAAGAGGCCATCGTCCAGTTGACCAAGACCCTGGTTCAGGCCAACATCGGCAATGCGGAATGGCCGGCCAACGTCCGAAGCGCATACGAGGATGGCCTCAACCGGATTGCCGAACATCTGGAGCCCGGCAAGCTGAACGAGACGGAGGTCTCGTTGCTGCAGGCCGCCTTGCAGGCCAATATGGACGCACCCATCCTGCGTGACCGCTATGCGGCCCTGGCCAAAAAGACGTTTTCGGACTATAAGGACCCTGCGGGGTTGGCCGATGCGCTGGGCGTGCGTGACAGCGGAATCTCCATCGCGGTGGTTCGCCGACGGTGGGAGATGTTGAGCCAGACCAAGGCGAACGCCATCTGCTTTGACTCCCGGCTGAACAAGGGCAAGGTGGTTGGCGTGGACAGCACGACCAACGAGGTGATAGTGCAGTGCGGGGTCCGCAAGAGCATTGATATCCAGCAGTTCCTCAACAACTACCTGGTGGTCAAGGATTTGACCAGCCTCCACACCCTGTTGGCCGGCGGGCAGCCGCCCGCCCGTCGGGAGGGACATGACCAGACCGCGGAACTGGAGAACTGCCTGGCCCATACGGGGAAATTGCCCGACCATTGCCTGAAATCCATCTTGGTGCCCGCAGTGATGAACGAAAACGCCTACCGTCTCCAGATCCAGGGCGAAAAGAGCGAGCCTGTTCCGCAGAAGAAGAATGTCACCCATGCCGCCGTCGCCATGGCCAATCCCGCACAGCGGTGGGATGACAGCCGTACCGTGCTTGAACTGTCGGAACGGCTCAAGAATGTCGATTCCCTGGCCACTCCTGATGGCGAGAGCCACCAGGACAACATTCGCCGCATCATGACGGCGGCGGCCCAGCGCACTGAATTGGTGGACCGCTTTGCCCTCTCCTTTGCGCTTATCGAGAAGATGGCTGGCCGCGAAGATGAGGCCTGGCTGCTGCAGCTTGCCAGGGATTTGGCGGACGAGGCGGTGGTCTGGAACAATCGCCCGCTCTGCATAGAGACCTGCGACAAGGTGCCCGGCAAGGTTGTTCCCTGCTGGTTTAAGGTCACCTGCGAGGCAAAGGGGCCTGAGTTCCTGGCCGACATTGCCCTGGGATTGCCTTATCGCCTCTGGGGTTACGTCGAGAAGACGCTGGCGGCGGTCAAGGCGGATGGACTGCTCAACCAGAAGGTGAGCGCCGTTCTTCCGAGCGGCCACGTCACCAGCGACCTGCTGTATTGGCTGTGGAAAAACACGGACAAGGAGATGGTGGAAATCCGCAACAAATACCTTTCCGACTCCCCACTGCTGTTCAAGGCCCTCCGTCAGGAGGCCAAGGGTAACTATCTCAAGGCCCAGCGCGACCTGCGCAAAGCCCTGGTGGACGACCCCAAGTTCCTGCGCCAAGTCACCCTGGACGGGGAGCAGGCCGCCACCATCGAACTCATTCGCAGCATCAAGCGTCTGCCGTTGCTGGATGCAGGGGAAATCCAAAGCCTGCTGGTGAAGATTGTGGAGGCGTATCCCAAGTACCGATCGGATGAGGAGGAGAAACGCCAGGGTCCCGTGAGGGTCAACATCGAGAGGATGACCTCCATCCGCAGCTACAATCGGCGCCGTGCCGAACTTGACCATATCCTCAATGTGGAGCTGCCCGCCAACTCCAAGGCCATTGAGGAGGCGCGCGCCAAGGGCGACCTCAGTGAAAACGCCGAGTTCACATACGCCAAGAGGCATCAGGCGGACTTGAACCGCCGCGCCAGTGAATACAGCGCCAGCCTGAACGGTCTGCGGGTCACTGACTTTTCGGACGTGACCGTTGACCAGGTGGTGCTGCCGGGCAGCACTGTCACCTTGCGCTACAATGACGGCCACGAGGAGACCTGGACGATTCTGGGGCTTCTGGACACCGACTCCGACCGCCATTACATCTCCTACGACTCGGCGCTGGGAAAGGCGATGGTGGGCAACCGCGTGGGCAACCGCATCATGCTTCCCTCCAAAGACCTGGTGGTCATCCAGCGTTTGACCGATCTCAGCCCAGAACTCCAGAAGTTCGTGAAAGGCGAGGATGAGTAAGGAGGCAGGGCCGTCGGCCTTGTCACCACAGGACAGGGGGGGTCCCGCAAGCCATGTCACAGGAAAGACCCATAGGAAAGGTACTCTATCGGGTGCCTTACGCGGACACCGACCAGATGGGATTTGTCTATTACGGCAACTACCTGACCTATTTTGAGCGGTCGCGCAACGAACTGATGCGCACGGCTGGTTTCCCCTATACCCGGCTGGAGGCGCTGGGCATTGGCCTGCCAGTCGTGGAGGCGGGGGTGCGCTACCGCCGTCCTGCCCGCTACGATGATTTGCTGGTCATCGAGGCCGTCTGCACCGCATCCAAAGGGGTCAGGATGCGGGTGGAGAATCGGGTTCTGCGCGGGGAGGAACTGCTGGTCGAGGGCTTCACCGTCCACGCCTTCATGGAACTGAGGACAGGACGCCCCACCAAACCCAACCAGGAGTTGCTCAAGACCTTCGGGCTGGACGGCGAATAGTTTCCTACTGCGCCTGGCCCAACTGGAAACTGAATCCGGTGGCGGTCTTCAGAATCAGCGCCTTGCCTGGAAAGATGATGTGTGCGCCAAACCAGGTTTTGCCCTGCTCCAGCATCTTTTTGCGCGAGGCGACCGCCGTCCTCGGCTCCGAGTCGAATCGGGCGCAATAGCGGTAGTGCGGTATTTGAAGTTCGGTGGCGTGGACGATATCCCCCACGAAATAGACCTCCTCGCCTGGCTGTGGAGCCATCCGGAAAACCGTATGCCCTGGCGTATGGCCAGGCAGACACAATGGCGTCAGGCCAAAGGGGGCGATTTCCTGCCCATACTCCACGAGTGAAAGCTGTTTCTGACAGGGCTTCAAATGACGGCCAAGGCGGGCGCGATTGGAGTCATTGCTCCATGCCTCGTACTCCTGACGGGCGATGAAAATTCTTGCCTTGGGGAAGGCGGGCTTTCCCTCCGCCTCGGGCAGGGTCAGCCCTCCCACGTGGTCAGGATGAATGTGGGTGATGAATACTGCGGAAATGGTGTCTGGGGCTATGCCTAACGCTGACAAGCGCGACAGCAGCGCGCTTTTCTCGTTGCCATAGCCTGCGTCAACCAGACAGCGGCGATTGGTGGTCTTGTCGATGATGAGGAACACATTCAGGGAGGCCTTGTAGGAACTGGCCAATTTCAGGCGTTCCGTTGGCTCAATGCTGGAGAAAAGGGTCCCTGACATGCTCATCGGCACATCCTGAATCGAGTACACAGTCTGGTTGGGATAGGTAAACGAGACAACCCCTGACGGAAGGCCGGCGGCGGACAAAATGGCAGAACACAACATACCTAGAAGCACTCCACAGCAGTTCATGGACCGGTTGACTGTCATTGGATTATTCCTTCACGTCCGCCGCCACCTGCATCTTGACGATTTTGTCAGGGGCGTCCACGGATCCGTTCCGCCGCGAGTCGCCCTTTTTAATCTTATCGACGAATTCCATTCCGCTGACCACCTTTCCCCAGGCGGTGTACTGCCTGTCCAGGAACGTGGCGTCCGCAAAGCAGATGAAGAACTGGCTGTCGGCGGAATTCGGGTCATTGGCACGGGCCATGGAGACGGTGCCCCGAATATGCGGCACACTGTTGAATTCGGCCGCCAGTTTCTTGCCGCTTCCCCCCATGCCGGTGCCAGTGGGGTCACCGGTCTGCGCCATGAAGCCATCTATCACGCGATGGAAGACAATGCCATCGTAAAACCCCTGGCGAACCAGTTCCTTGATGCGGGCCACATGCATGGGAGCCGCCTGGGGCAGCATCTCAATGACCACGCGACCATCCTTCAAATCCAGATACAGTGTGTTTTCCTTGTCCATGTGCGCAAAAATGAGGGTTATGGGGGGAGAAGAACCGCTGACTGCACTGACGGCCAGCGGGAGGCTATTGCAGGAGAGCCGTGCTTAGGATGTTGATGCCCAGCGCCAGAGCATCCCGTGAGGCGATTCCCGCGCAGTATGGGCACTGGGCGAGTTCCCAGCCGCAGGCCAGGCCGTGCGGCGCAAAGACCACGCAGAGCCGACCGTCCAGGTTGACCCCGTACAGTTCGGGGGCTATGTGTCCGCTGCATTTCAGGCGGACGGCCAGCGCGGGGTCTGGCTGCACTTCGCTGACATTGTTGGGGTAGCGGAACAGCATGGCATTCGGGGAAATGCGCTCCATACGTGCGCCAGGCAGGACAGCGGCCATTTCGCGCCGGAAGGAGTCGGTGAAGCCTAGGCGCCCGCAGCAGCTTTCGGCCAGCAGGAACCCGCCTTGCGCAAGATAGCGTGCCAGGCTCGCCCGTTCCTGCGGGGTGAGTTGGAACTGTTCGTGTCCAGTCATGTAGAGCATGGGCAAGTCAAAGATGCGCGGGGAGGTCAAGGTCACCTCCGCGCGGGCAAACACGACGGGGACTTTCGTCTGCTCATGGAAATAGTTGAGCAGCATGGAAAGGCCGCACTCCCGGGTCTTCCAGATGCCGTTGTATTTGACCTGCGCCACCTGAAGTTTGCCTGACAGGGACCGGTTCTCATCGACAAACTCCATCGCCTGGCTCAACGGCAGCGCCACGGCTCGCTCCGAGGTGATGTAGCTCATCAGGTTTGCCCCGATTTTCTGGGCGGTGGAGATTTCATAGCCCATGCACTTGTGGTGGTCGTTGTCAGGCTGTTCATCCCATCCGCAGCTGACATCCCAGCGGAACACGAAGATGGCGGTGCGGCAGCCGACATCCACGCCCACCACGGCAGGGTCGCCTGGTCTGGCGCCTGCCTTGAGCGCCTGGGGACGATAGCGGAAATCCGCAATGTCAAAGTAGGAATGGAACAGCGGATGCTCCAGGCTGAGCCGATAGGGTGCGCGTTCAGGCAGCAGCAGACGGGCCTCCCGCATTGCGGACTCCGCAAAGGCACGGCGCCCGCAGCACGCCTCCATGATGAGCGTGCCGCCACCGCGCAGATACGCTCCCAGGCGCTGCCGCTGCTCTGGCGTGAAACTGAAGGCCTCATGCCCCGTGCGGTACAGCACGGGAACGGTCTTGGCGTCGGACGGCAACTGCGCCTCGGGAACATTCATTTCGGAGAAATGCACGTTCAGGTTCTTGGCCATCCATTTGAGCAGATTGCGCGTGTCGGCGGGATTGGTGGCCCAGTCGCTGGCGCGTCTGGTCGCGATTTTGGCTATGAGAACAGGCGGACGCGGCGGGTTCTTCTTCTCGGTGCGGCGCAGAGGCACGACCGGCAGCGGCAGAGGCGGCAGCCCCTCCGAGGCGGCGTGCTGCGCCGTCTCCTTGGGCGGTGGCGCAGGCGAGCAGGTGAAACCCTCCTCTTCGCGGGAAGCCTGGCTGTCCAGTCCCAAATCCGACAGCAGCGGGTCTCCCGAATGGAGCGGGGCAACGAGGCTCAGCAGCAAAATGACCGTCAGAAACAACTTGTCAAGGTTCATTGTGCAACCTCCTGGTAAAGGCGATTTTGTCAGGAACATAACATATCACCTTTTTGCGCAAGTGCAACCCAAGACCAGACGAGTC
>JAFRLP010000114.1 GCA_017431185.1 Victivallales bacterium
GCACCAGCGTGGAATATGCAGGCGACGCCATGGATGACGCCATCATGCGCCATTTGAAGGAGAACCACAACCTCTCCATCGGCGAACTCACTGCAGAGCGCATCAAAATCGAGATTGGCAGCGCCGTCCCCTTCGCGGATTTGGGCGAGGATGAGAAGACGATGGACGTCAGCGGGTTGCTTTTGCGGGCGCAAGGCGACAATCTGCCCTCCACAGTCACCATCACCAGCGAGGAAATCCGCCAGGCACTCCAAAAACCGCTGAGCGAAATCTCCGACGGCATCTCCAAGACACTGGCCGCCTGCAAAGCGGAATTGGCTGGCGATTTGCCCGCCAACGGCATGACCATCACAGGCGGCGGCTCGCGAATCCGCGGACTCGACCTGATGCTCTCGCGGCGCTTCAACATGCAAGTCCATCGGGACGAGACGCCGATGGAGGCCGTCACCCGAGGCGTCGGCACCATCATGCAGGAGTACAACATCTTTGCCCACCCACAGGCCGACCTCGTAGGGGTCAATGTGGAATAATTGTTTCTTTTCAACCAGGAGAGTTTCCCATGTCACGTCCCGTCACGATTTTCACTGGCCAGTGGGCCGATTTGCCATTGGTGGATTTAGCCAAGAAAATGGGGGATTTCGGCTACGATGGATTGGAATTGGCCTGTTGGGGAGACCATTTTGATGTGTTTCAGGGTGCCAAAAGCAAGGCGTACTGCAACAAAATCCGCAAGATTCTGGCGGACTACGGACTGAACTGCTGGGCAATCAGCAACCACCTGGCGGGTCAATTGACCCTGGACCCCGACGATGACGAGCGCACTGACGGTTTCGGCTCATTGCCCGAGCACTGCAACGGCAACGCCGACCTGAAGCGTGACTGGGCCATCAAGTCCATGAAGGCTTCCGCCAAGGCCGCCGCCAACATGGGCGTCAAGGTGGTCAACGGCTTCACTGGTTCCCCCATCTGGCATCTGCTCTACAGTTTCCCGCCAGTCCCCCAGAAAACCATCGACCGAGGCTATGAATGGTTCGCCGAAATCTGGAATCCCATCCTGGACGAGTTCGACAAGTACGGCGTGCGATTCGCCTTGGAAGTCCACCCGACCGAACTGGCGTTTGACCTCTACTCCTCCCAGCGCATTCTGGAGGCCATCGACCACCGTCCCGCCTTTGGCTTCAATTTCGACCCCAGCCACCTGATTTGGCAAGGAGTTGACCCCGTGGAGTTCCTGCGCGCCTTCCCCGACCGCATCTACCATGTCCATGTCAAAGACGCACAGGTCACTCTGGACGGACGCACAGGCATCCTCTCCAGCCACATCAACTTCGGCGAGCCGCACCGCGGATGGGATTTCCGCAGTCCAGGACACGGAGACGCCAACTACGAGGAGATCATCCGCGAACTCAACCGCATCGGCTACAATGGTCCCCTTTCCGTGGAATGGGAAGACAGCGGAATGGACCGCGACTACGGCGCACAGGACGCCCTGGATTTCGTGCGTCGCGTCGATTTCCCTGCCTCGCAGACCGCCTTTGACGCGGCGTTCAACCACTAGTCCATGTATTTCCCATGTCCCAGGCTCAGAGCCATCCCGCCGAACTGGTAGCCCGTCTGACAGAACTGCTTTTCGCGGCTCTGGAAGGCGGGCAGACGGCGGATAAGCCTGTATTGCCCTCCTTCAAATACAAGTACGAGCAGTTCTCCCCCCAGAAGTGGGAACTGACCACTCTGGAACGGGAGGAGAAGGCTGAGCTGGGCTATGATTTCTGCCAGGTGGCCTGGCGTTCGCCAGACCACCTGCTGACCCTGCGCCTGGAATATCGAATCTACAACGATTTTCCCGTCGTGGAATGGCGTCCTGTCCTGCAGGCATCACCAGGCACCAGCACAGGACTGGTCGAGCAGTTCCGCAGCCTCTCCCTTGACTTGCCTCTGGATGCACCGCAGGAAGTCACCGTGCGCCGCCATCTGGGATGCCAGGGAGGCCCCGATGATTTCCAGCCCCTCCCCGTCACGCTCAAGCCCCGTCCTCCCCTGGACAGCCTGACTCTGGACAACGCAGATTCCCGTTCCGCCGCAGTCTGGTTGCCGTATTTCGGCGTGGACATTGGAGACCGCCACGGATTCAGCGTTGGAATAGGCTGGCCCTGCGCCTGGAGCGCCGAATGCCGACTGCGAGGAGACACCCTTCATCTTGACGCGGGGCTTCGACAATCCCATTTCCGTCTCAAGGCCAATGAATCCGTCGCCCTTCCCTCCATCTTCCTGATGCTGCGCGATGACATGACGCAGGTTCAATTCCAGAACCTGCACCGCCAGTTCATCGGGAAACGGCAAGCCTCCTGGCAGGACAGACGGCAGACCTCTCCGCATTGTCCGGCTCTTCTGCGCTTCTTCCCGCCTGGCGTCTCCGAAGAACAGATTCTCCACATCATAAAGGAGACAGGCGCAAACTACGATGCATTCCTGCTGGAGGGCTTCTCCCCGCAGCAATACCGTTCCCTGGCTTCACACCTCTCTGGGCAAGAACAGAGACAACTCGTTCCGCGTCTGCCAGTCGGCATTGGTGACGCGGAACTGCGTGGCCTGCATCCCAAATGTTTTCTGTCCACCAAAGAACGCGAGGCGTTTTTTCTGGATTTCGGGCAGCAGGCCGTCACTCAATGGGAATTGGGACGCTTCCGCGCATACGGAAACTGCGGCGGATATTCGCCAATTCTGCCAGACAATGCCCTTCCCGCCCTGCAACAGTCAGATGAAGAAGACCGTCAAGGCATTGCGGAACTGCGCTACGCCTCTGGTCTGCTTGATCTTCTTCAGGGATTGTTTGTTCTGGGCGGACAGCAGGCACGTGTCCTATTGGACACACTGGACGCCAGACTCGACTTCACCACCATCGCCGTCGCCCGTCTGGAACTGACCCGTTCCAGCCCCGCCACCGTGGAGGCGCTCAACCACCTGTCGGACTGGATTCCCCAGGCGGGGGACTGCGCCCTGCTGGCCAACGACACAGACCAGGAGATTCGTGCGAACCTTGTTCATGCGCTTTGGCCAGGACTGACGGTGTGCGCACCTGAATTCTTCCCCACGGACGAAAGGCAGTTGGCTGGAACGACCGCCGCCGTCAGCGGGGACGCGGAAAAATACGTGCTGCTGGACACGCCGGAAATCTTCGCCGTGCAGTTTCATCTACCCGAACAGAAAGAGGGGACGGTCAGCATCCTGAACCGCTCCTCCAGGCGCCAGGCCGCCATTCTCAAATTGCAGGGCGTGACGCCCAGGGGAAACTACCTCCTCTCCCTTTTTCCTAGCCGAACTCAACAGGAGAACAAAGGCTCCGTATTGCGCCAGTTGGAGGTCAAACTCCTGCCTGGCCCGTCCTTGGTCTCTCTCCATTATCGGCGAACCTAAAAAACTCACACCACCCTCTTCAACTATGCTTCTACTCACTGGCGGTGCCGGCCTGATTGGCAGTGCGGTTCTCTGGCGTCTCAATGAAATGGGACGGGACGACATCGTGGTCGTTGACCATCTCGCCACTGGTGAAAAATGGCAGAATCTGCGCGCCCTACGCTTTCAGGACTATTTCGAGAAGGACTCCTTTCGCGCCCTGATGCTGGAGGGAAAATTCGAGCACAAGTTTGACGCAATCATCCATCTTGGCGCCTGTTCCGACACCACCGAGGCCGATGCCTCCTACCTGGCGAGCAACAACTTCGCATACGGGAAAATGGTTGCCGAATACGCGGCCCGCAATGGCGCGCGTGTCGTCTATGCCTCCAGCGCCGCGACATACGGAGACGGCGAAAATGGCTTCAAGGATGACGAGGAGACCATCTTCCAACTCCGCCCCCTGAATAAGTACGGCTACAGCAAGCAGTTGTTTGACGAATGGCTCCGCCATCATGGCTGGCTCTGCCATAGACTGTCGGGCGGCGCCTCTTTTGTCGGGGTCAAGTACTCCAATGTGTACGGCCCCAACGAATACCATAAGGCGGGAATGCGCAGCATGGTGCTGCGCTCCTTCGAGCAAATCACCGCCGAAGGCAAAGTCCGACTCTTCAAATCCTACCGCTCTGAATACGGTGACGGCGAACAGGTGCGGGATTTCCTCTACGTCAAGGACGCCGCTGACATGACCCTGTTCTTCCTGGACAAAGGCCGCGGCGCCTGCGGCCTCTACAATCTGGGCTTCGGAGCCACCCGCTCGTGGAACGACCTCGCCAAAGCCGCCTTTGCCGCCCTGGGCAAACCCTGCCGAATCGAATATATTGAGATGCCGGAAAACCTAAAAGGGCGCTATCAATACTACACTTGCCTGGATATCAGCAAACTGCGCAATGCGGGCTTCACACAGCCCCTGACCACTTTGGAGGACGCTGTTCAGGACTACGCCCAGTATTTCCTCCGCAACGGCCACCTCGGGGAATAACGTAGGCGGTATCCCCGCCGCCGGTGGTGCGTGGCGGCGGCGTCCCCGCTGCCGGTGGTGCGTGGCGGCGGCGTCCCCGCCGCCGCTACAGCCAATCCAGCGAATCCAATTGTGGCTTATGGTGCATGCGCGGTTCGCAAGGTCGGACCTTGCGAACCTTCAATTGCACAGAAAAACGCCCAATCAGAAGTTATCAGGCTCCAATTGGAAATAAGCCTGCGGGTGCTTGCAGCAGGGGCAGAGTTCGGGGGCATTCTCGCCGACGTACACAAAACCGCAATTCCTGCACTCCCAGCGATTCTGTCCCTTGCGAACAAAGACCTCGCCCGATTCCAGATTGGCCAGCAGCTTGCGGTAGCGTTCCTCGTGACGCTTCTCCACCGAGCCGACCATGCGGAACTGCTCCGCCAACTCGGCGTACCCTTCCGCGGCGGCCTCCTCGGCGAAGCGTTTGTACATATCCGTCCACTCCTCATTTTCGCCAGCGGCGGCAGCCGCCAGGTTCTCCGCCGTGGTTCCGATGCCGTCAAGGGCCTTGAACCAGAGTTTCGCGTGCTCCTTCTCGTTCAACGCAGTCTCCTCAAAGACGGCGGCAATCTGCTCATAGCCATCCTTCTTGGCACGGCTGGCAAAGTAGTTGTACTTGTTGCGCGCCTGACTCTCTCCGGCAAAGGCAAAGGCCAGATTCTTCGCGGTCTTGGAATCTTTGTCAATGGACATTACAGCACTCCTTGTTGTGTGGGTTTCACATTCGCCAACACGGAAACAATTCTGTCGACTACCAACAGAATATATCATTCAAAAACCTTTATGCAAATCCGCCACCACAACGTTTTTCTCTGCGATTCCGCACGCACTTTTCCGCCGTCTCAACTGCGGCAGACATGAATGCGGAAGGCGTTGGGCACAGGGTGGTCGGAGATGCAGACCAGGCATCCTCCCCCGCCGGCGCCAGAGAGTTTCCAGCCGGCAAGGTCTTTTCCATGCTGGCTGATATATTCCTGAACCTGAGGGGTCATCATGCGGGGGAACATCGCCAGTTGCGCCTGGAAGGAGTCGGTGGCGGCCCTGCCCCAGGCAGCCACATCCTTGGACTGAATGGACTCCCAAAGGCGCATCGCTGCCTCCGCCAAACACTGCACGCCATCACGGGCAATGTGGGTTTCGGATAGCACGGAGAAGTCATCCTTGCGCGGCGGCAGCTGCACCAGATAAAGATGCCGTTCCACGAAATCGAGGATTTCTGGCTCCAGGCAGGAGATGATGTTGACGGGCCAGAAACCGTGGTCGTAATCCAGCCGGTTCAGGCCAGGCAGAAGCATCCCCAGATGATCCTGCGACCCAGAGATGGTGGTGGAACCAGGGGGATTGTCGCAGCAGAACAGCGTTCTCGCCAGTTCAACGCGGTCTCCTTCAGGGATGGCGGTATGCCACAGCCGAATGGCGGTCTGGCGGGAGGATGTGGCCATGCCGGACCGGTGGTTGAACTCCAACTCCGGCTCGATGGAGAGCACCACCACCGAGCCTGGCGCCAGCGAGTTGCACATCGGCTGGTCAAGCCAGCCGCCGCCCAACTCCACACGGTAGGGAATCAGGCACTCCTGGCGCAAAGCCGTGGTGGAACGTGTCGGCAATCCCGGATGCGGTCGCCGCTGGCTCACCACCAGCCGAATGCCCAATTCACGGCAGAACGACTCCTTCGCGGGGGTAAAGCCATCTGTATTCACAAAGAAAATGTCGGGGCGAAGTTCACGCACCTCCTTCTCGAAGTCCATCATGCCGCTGCCCGAGTTGATCCAGGCATCCTTGACGCAGCGCAGTGCCTTGACCATATAAAGCCGTTCCGCCTCGGGATTGACGGTCTTGCGTCCCTTGAGTTCCAGAATCGTGCGGTCGGAACCCAAACCGACATAGAGGTCTCCGTAACTGGCCGCCTCCTCAAAGAAGGCGACGTGTCCGGAGTGAAGCATATCATAGCAGCCAGAGACAAAGACCTTCATCGTTCAGCAGGGGAGAGATTCCTTTGAGCATTGGTTCAGTCCTGAAGATTTCGATAGTACCATTCGGCGGCCAGACGAAGGCCCTCGTGAACCGTCACTTCGGGACGGTAGCCGAGATATTCGCGCGCCCGAGAGATATCCGCCAAAGAGTGGGGAATGTCGCCCTGACGCCCGGGGCCATGAACGGATTCAATTGCGCTCAGTTCAGGGCGGAACGCCGACAGTCCGTCCCGCAAGGCCAGAAACAGCTCGTTCAAAGTCGTGGTCTGTCCGCAGGCGATGTTATAGACGCGGTTGAGCGCATCGGGATTGTCCACCGTCAAAGCCCGCAAGTTGGCCTGAACGACATTGGCGATGTAGGTGAAGTCACGCGAGATGGACCCGTCCCCATTGATGACGGGGCGTTCTCCCTTGAGCATTCTCATGGCGAACTGCGGGATGACCGCCGCATACGGGCCAAACGGGTCCTGCCGCTGACCGAAGACGTTGAAATAACGCAATCCCACAAAATCAATGCCGTAGAGCGCATGGAAATTGGCGGCGAGAAGTTCATCGGCATATTTGGAGATGGCGTAGGGAGAGAGCTGGCGTCCGACGTTCTCCTCGCGGGCGGGCAACGTCCGATTATCCCCATAAACCGAGGAAGAGGAGGCATAGACGATACGCACACCGCCTTTCTCCCGCACCGCGCTCACCAGATTCACGAACCCCTGGACATTGCAGCCAATGGTCTCGGAGGGATTGGCGATGGAACGCGGCACGCTTCCCAACGCCCCCTGATGCAGAACCGCATCTACACCATCCACGGCCTGGCGACAGCATTCCAGATCACGCAAATCCCCCTCCACCAGCCGAAAGGCAGGGTGGTTCAGAAAGGGAGCCACATTCTCACGCTTGCCGGTCGAGAAATTGTCCAGAACCGTCACACGGCACTCCAACGCCAGCAACTGCTCCACCAGATTGGAGCCAATGAATCCAGCGCCCCCAGTGACTAGGATGCGCCTGCCCGTCAATTGTTCGGAAAAATCCTTCATAGTATGTACTAATATACCCTTGCATCCCCAAAAGACAAACAGAAGAAAATCATTTTGTCCCAAAGAGAAATCCCCGCAAAGGGGAAAAACACTGAACCGATTGGCAAAATTTCTTTCAGACAATACATTAACAGAACAATCCCCCTGACTGGCACTCTCCCATGCGCATCACTGTCATCACCATCTGCTGGAATTCGGAGCGGACGCTGGAGCGTACCGTACGCTCTCTTCTGGCGCAAACCCGCCTTCCAGACGAATATATCCTGGTGGACGGCGGCTCCACGGACGGCACCCATGCCCTGGCCTCTAGTCTGGGCGAAGAACTGGAGAAGGCAGGTGTCGCCTGGCATTGGCTTGCACAGCAACGCCAGGAAGGGGAAGCAGGCATCCCCTCAGCCTGGAACCAGGGCATTCGCCAGGCCACTGGCGAGGTCATTGCGCTGCTCAACAGCGATGACTGGTATGAACCGAACGCACTGGAACAGGTGGTCTCTGCCTTTGAGGAGCATCC
>JAFRLP010000115.1 GCA_017431185.1 Victivallales bacterium
ACCATTTGCTTTTGTGCCAAGCTTCTCCATCATGCCCATTACATTATACCCTTGCCAACGGATTGCAAACGTATGCATTAAATTTTGCAGAAAAAAACGTAGCGGCGGCGTCCCGCCGCCGTCAGGAAACGTACTCGACGACGGGGACGCCGCCGCTACGGCACGCGTTTCACAGCATGAGGCAGGGAGATTTTTCCATCACGGATGCAAGCGACCAACTTTTCCTGCGAGCCAGCGCCAGAGATGCGGACGCGAACGGTAATAAAAAGTGAGGCCAATGCCAGCATTCATTATATACTGACCAACTGACGGGGCTCGACAGTGATGTCGCAGTCCCGGTCTCGCCAAACGGCGCGACAGGCCACGGGAGTGTCAGTGAGGTTCTCCAGCCAGAGGCGTCCGTCGGAGGAGACATGCCCCCGCAGTTCGGCGGGCAAGCCAGGGAAGTCGGCGTTACCTGCATCATAGCCTAGAGAAGCCGTCAACGCGGTGACGCTCTCCCAGGCGTTTTGCGCTTGGACAAGAGTGCAGTCCCTTCGTCCAATGAACATGGAGTATCGGAAAGTGTCCAGAATCGGCGACCAGGGCGGCGCATCCGTGTTGCAGATGTTGTTGCGCAGCAGCGCGGAGATGGTGTCTTCTCCTGCCTGGAACGGAAGATTCCTGCGCCATTGGGCGATGCGGTGCGTCCCCAGTTCCACGACAGGCGCGTCCAGAGTGCATAGGGTGGCGCTGAAGGTCGGGGCATTGAGCAGAACGAACCTGGAGCAGAGGAACAGGTCCTGCATTGCGCCTGGCAAAAGGTCAGTGGGGGTGAACCAACCTGCATTCTGGTCAATGGTGAAGTCTCCTTCCTCCCCCGCAAACGGGAAGACGATTCGCGTGGCGGTCTTCGCAGGTGACTCGGGCAGGTCGAGTCGCACCAGAAAATCAATGCGCGGAAGATGCTTCCAGAACCGCATAATGACCGAGGCAAAACCATCGCCCAGCCGCCCCCTTCGGGTCACCTCCGCAAAAAGCGGGCCGTTCCCTGTGAGCGAGGCGGTCACATCGGTCAGCAGAACCGATGTTCGGTCTTTGCAGGAACGCATCCCGCAATGCTCGCTGGAGACAGGGATGTCGTGAATCGTCTCATGTTCCAGCCGTCCCCATTTTTCCCTTGGCGCAACCAGCATTTCCCCAGTCGCATCCCGAATGGCGGCCACCTCTCCATCCCCTGATAAAGTGCATTGGAAAAAATCGGTGACCACCTCGGCAGGAACAGGCGCCTCCCCCGGTGGCTGTTCGACGGGATAATTCGTCCCGAACACTGGATGCAGACGCAGTTTTCCCAGGGCAGGGACAACAGGACATTGCACCAGCCAGCGGTTGTGCCCGATTTGCTGACAGGGGACGTCCTGGCCATCCTCATCCCGAATGGCGAGCAGTTCAGGCGAATAGGAGCCGAGATAGAGTTCCGCCTGGCCACACACGTCATGCAAGGCCTGGTTGGCGACCACGATGGCCTCCGTTTCATCCTGAACGCCCTTTCCGCGCATCTTGCGCTCCAGTTCCGTGGCTTCGGCAAGAGCCGTTTCGGCGTAGAGCGCCTTGTCCTGCCAACTGCGACGCAGGCGGTCGAATCCAGGAATGCGCAGTGCCTCCTCGTGTCCTGCGCAAAGATTCTGCCAAAGCCAGCAATTCAGGCCAAACGTATGGTCGCTCGTCAGCATCAGTTTCTTCAGCACATTGGGGGCACATTCGCCGTGCAGGAGCAACGACTCGTAGCGGGACTGCGCCGCCCGATGGGTTTTCAGCACGGACGGCACGGCGTTCATGCGCAGGTTCCAAGGGTCGGTCAAAACACCGGAAAGGCATGGCAGCGCCGTCCCATGACGTGTCTCCATGTCGTGGAAGAAGCGGGAAGGAGTCGTCAGCACAATTTCCGGAAAATCACCGCTGGCATTGAGACGGCGCACCAACTCCGCCATCAATGGGGATGGCGCCCGGTTGTCCCCGCCGTATTGGAGCAGGATTTCCTCGAAAGGGTAGTTCTCGCGTTGCAGCCGTTCCTCCAGCAGGGCGAGCATTTCGCGCGCGGAGCGTGAGGCCGCCAGTTCGCCTGGCGCAATGCCCATGTCCAGTTTTCCCAGATATTCCTCGAAGGCGCGATAGCCCAGACAATACCCCCCCATGCCATAGACGGCAAACGGGTGACTGGAGTTGTCCGAAGGCTCGGTACGGTCAATCCCCAGGTTCCACACCAGAAGACGTCCGCACGACGTGCCGTCCAGGTAGAACAGATGCGGAAGGCTGGCCCAAGGCAGTTCCGCCTGAAACGCGCCGACGCCTGCCACCAGATATCGGACTCCCGCCTCGTTCAGCACGGCAGGCAGGGCGCCGGAGAAGCCGCCGATGTCGTCCAGAATGGCGCACTCCACAGGAAAACCGTGCTGTTGCCCCAAGGCCGCAGTGAGCGAGGCGTTGGCCTGCAGTTCCGCGAACCCGGCGGCCTCCGTCAACTGCTGGTGACAAAGGGCGCCGACCTCCATCCGTCCTTCGCGCAGGCAATCCAGCAACCGCTGTTGCGCCACCTGCGGACGGCTTGCCAAATACTCCGCCACCAGGCTGCCGCTCTCAATGACCCAGCGGTAGTCGGTGTCTTGCCCGCAGAGGCGCAACGCCAAGTCCAGATGGCGCATCTGCTGCTCCACCACCTCCTGCGGAAGGTCTGTGAAGCCGATGTCATAATGCGTGTGATGGATGAGGTAGATTTTCATCGGCGCGTTGAATGGAGGGCTACAGCAGTTCGTGTCGGCGCATCCGCCAGTAGGCAGCCATGAGATAGAGGGGGCCGTATTCGCCGTATCGCTTGAATGAGCGACCGCCGAGAGCGCGTCTGAAGAGTGTCTGCTGGAGGCGCGAGAAAGCGAAGTCGGGGGCCATCATTTGCACGAGGGCGGCCTCGCCCGCCTCACGCGCGGTCTTAGGCCAGTTGAAGCACGGCACCAGATAGCCGTAGTTATCCTTCCATTCGAGGGTACGCCAGTCGGGAAAGCGCTCCAGTTCCTCGTGCTCCACAAGATACTCGCCCGCCGATTTCATGGCACTGTACTGGACGCGCTCTGCGGCGTCGTTGAGCGCGCGCCGGCACAGGAGATTAGTCTCGCCGTTCGGAAATACCATGCGCAGGACCTCCAGGGAACATGCCATCTGGAACAGGGCGTAACCCAGATAGGGCCACGGCCACAGTCGGCAAGATTCGTCCAGCGCATCCCTAAGGTACTTCTCGCATTCCCGCAGGAAATGACGATCGCCGGTGACATCATAGGCAGCGGCATAGATCATGGGGAGACGCGCCGCCTCATGCGGGCAGATGTCCTTCAACCCCCACATCTGGCAGACCTGCGGGGCGGGCTTACCGTCCAGCATCAGCAGGCGGTAGTTGTTCTCAGGTTTCACGGAGAACTCCGTGAAGCGGGCGACCACGACCAGCGTCTCCGCCAGACGCGCCTTCATGTCCGCGTCTGACAGCGGCGAATGCCACAGCTTCCAGAAGCCATGTACCAGATGCGTGTACTGGTCGCGCGAACTGTTCTTGTACACGGATTTGCCATCGGCGGGGCAGATGCTCCGTGCAATAAAGCCAGGTGTGCCGTGCGACATGGCGCAGTTGTAGAGACCATCCATGATATCGCGCGCCCGCGCTCGCAAAAAGGGCTCCTGCGTGACGGCATAGCGGTCGCAGAGGATGGAGAGCACGGCACCGCCGTTGATGGCCGAATCCTCCATGCCAGTGCCCCAGCCGCAGGGGTTCGGGTACTGGCGGGCGATCTCCTCTGGCGTCGGTGCCGCAGCCCAATAGTCTGGCGCGTCGCCACTGACGAAATCATAGATGAGCTTGGTCTTCGGGCAGTAGAGGCGTTCCCAGAGGCCGTTCCAGATGTCCTCCGCCTGCGCGTGGAGGTGTGCGCACGTGATGTCGATGTCAAGCGGGTTCATTTTCCATTTTTCTCCAGTTTCTTGATAAGGTCGATGACCTTGAGACGGGCGGCCTCGGCACGTGTGGCCATACCGGTACCGGCGTTGGCGAACTGATTGCGCGTTCCCGCAGTCTCATCAATCATTGTCCGGAACTGGCGGCGCGGTGCGCTGACATCCTCGCCAGCGGCCTCCCTCTCGGCGAGGAGACGTTCACAGCAGGCTAGGTATTCGTAGTCCTGCACGCCATCCCGCTGGGCGCAAGCGTGTTTGGTCAGATGGAGGCCATCGCTGTCGAGGAGATATGGGCAGAAGTAGTTCTTCTGGCAGATGTAGCGGTTGAACGCGGCGCGGTTGTCGGTTTCTGTGCCTCCCCAGAAGCCGATGGCGGTCGCCCCGATTCGGAAGGCCATCCATGCTTGGTTGCGGAAGGCTCCCGGCTCGCCCATGAAGGGGCCGAAGGAGCAGGAATAGACGTGGAACATATGGCCCTGCTCACGGAGGCGTCGGAAGGCCTCCAGGCGCTCCGCCGCCCCCTCGCCGTGAAGGAGCTCAGCCTCGGGGCAGAGAATTTCGCCGTTGTTCAAGAAGGCACCGCACGCGACGGGATAACTGCCGCATGGGTCGATGAAGAGAGGGATTTCGGGTGCGCCCTTGTGAAAAGGGGTGTGCCACTTCTGCATGAGCCGATACAGCGACATCAGATCGTGGCTTTTGTTGAGGCCCGGCTCATCAAAGAGTTGCATGAAGACGCGGTTCACCAAGCCAGTTTCTTTGACATGCCTGGCCCAGAGACGTGCCCATGCCTCCACCGCACGGTCGAAAGCTGGCGTGCCTGGCTCCAGCTTCCGATCGCCGAACTTGGCGTTGCCCCAGTTGAGGCCGATCGCCACGACACCGTAAACCGCCACGCCTGGATTGTTGGCGACCCATTTGTCGAAGACGCGGAAGTCCAGTCGAGAGAGGATGTTGCCCTCGGCATCCACCTTGATGGACAGCGGGCAGATCGCCAGTTCCTGCGTCCCGACGCCGACCGTTCCCAAGCACAAGTCCTCGCAGCGCATCTGCCTGAACTGTTTGAAATTCTCCGCAGGCAAGCCAAGCCAGGCCGCTTTAGCGTTCGGCGTGGGGAGGTCGAGATAATCCCATCCGTAGGCCAGAAGACGCGGCGTGGCCGGAATCCGGCCAGGCAGGATTTCAACCTCGGCAGGCACGGTGCGCTCCTCGCCGTCCACATTCAGCACGAGACGGCCGACATAGCGACCGTGAGTAAGGTCTCCAGCCCTCAGGCGCACCGCCAATTGCACGACCAGGCCAGGGACGAGGCGCAGATCGCCCGCGTGCGGCTTGAGGTAGGTCGAGGTCGGATAGTAGAACTCGGAATCAATGTAGCCGACCTCGTAGATGTCGCCATCTAGACCTTCCAGGCGAGCAGAGACGCGCATGTCTTTCCGCGTCGTATTGCACAGCAGCAGCGAGGCACCTCGCACCTCGCCTGACATCATCGTCTGGCGCAGCGTCACCGGGCCGTGCGCCACAGGTGGCAGTGCCACAGGCGAAAGCCTCTCGTAGAAATCGCAGGTCTGCAGGACGAGGGGCTCTTCGCCCGTGCGGCGCAGGAATGAAGCGTGCCGTGCGAAAATCTGCTTCTGGACATCGCAGATGGGATAGACGGCGTGGAAGGTCTCCAAGTCCCCTTCGAAGTGGTAATGGGCGATGGCATCCATGAGCTCATCGAAGCCGCGCCCGTCATAGCGGACCTCCTCCGCCTGACGGAACATGTTCTCACGCATCTGGAGGGAGACGGCCGCCCGCTCGCCCATCGCCTTCACGCCCTCGGCGAATGGCGCGGCGGGCAGTTCCGCCGCCGCGCGGGCCTTACCGCCGTCCGCCGCGAAGACCTCGATTTCGGTGATGGGGAGATACTGGCCCTGCGGACGCATGCGCAGGCGTACATACCGCGTCAGCACGGGCGCGAACTCCGCTTCGAAGACGAAGACGCGGAAGCCGATGCCCTCGCGGGGGAGTGCCACTTTGGAGTGCGCCACCAAATCTCCCATGACCCGGAATTCCCGTCCGTCATCGCTGGCCTCTACCAGGATGACGGAGGGCAGGTGAACGCCGCTGCGCCCACC
>JAFRLP010000007.1 GCA_017431185.1 Victivallales bacterium
AGATTGCGATGGTCAAGGACACGGCGCTCCCCGTGAATGGCCTGAATGGCGCACTGACGGCGGAGGTGGCTTGTGAACTGTGCTTGCCTGGGCAGGCCCCGCAATGGCGCAAGGCGAATCTGCCCTGGAAAAATTACTCCAATTGGAAAGACGATGAGCATCTGGCCATGTTCTGGCTCGGCTTTCCCATGTTTCAGAATGACGGCACACCTTTTTGCCCGACTATGCCCGTTGCCCTGGATTTGGGGCCAATCTTTGACGTCGCAGCCGTTTTCCTGAACAACCAACGCATCGGTTTGATTGGGCGTTTTGAAAAGCAGGAAGAGCCAATGTTCAGCGAGGCTGCCTGCCGTGCGTGTCTGCAGGTTCCGCCGGAAATCTGGAGCAGGGATGGACATAATCAACTGATGATTGTCGTGCAAAGGTCACGTGGGATAGGCGGTTTGCCTGGTGTGCCTGGCCTTTGCCTGTCCAACCCTGTTGAAAACTCCAGCGTGGCGCGTTGCAGGGAGGCTTTTGACTCGCTTGTGTGCTCCAATCGTCTAGAGGAGGCTGGCGATTTGCTGGAGACGCATTTCGGGCTTGCCCAGGCCGACCCTGTATGGTTTTTGTCCAGCCGGGCGTATCTCTCCTATCTTGCCTGGACGGATGGCGGCAGGGCTGACAGCAGCCAGCCTGAACGTCTTTTGGCTGACATTGCCGAGATTCTGCGGGAGCATCCTTCTCGTTCCCCGCGCCAGTCGGCCATGCAGGCATTTTGCCGTGTTCTTCGGTTGGCGGAAGATGATGAGGCCTTGCTTGCACTGGTGAGAAGGCATTTTCCACATGCCATGGAGAATTCTCTGGCGCTGGCGCTGGACTGGGAAAGTCAGGGCGACTGGATTCCCTACCGCGGATACGATATGTTCATTTTGTCCTCCATGGGACAGGTGGGCGATTGGTATGGCGGCTTCCTGCCATTCCCCTATTCCAGGGGCATTCCCGGCAAACGCGATACGCCACGTCATTGGCTTGACGCGGCGGCACGGCGTGTGCATGATGCAAGTGCCCTGCTGATGCCTGACAAATATCGCGATGCGATGTTCGGGGAGGGCGAATTCTCCGCTAAGGTTCCTTCTGGAACTGGACATTTCCTGCCAGGGCAGAAGGTGCGCCGGGCCGCCTGGTGGGACGACCATGGGGAGATGCACCCCTTTGACGATGACGGTCCTGATCTGGAGGCGCATATTCGAGAAACCACTGAAAAAAAAACGCATCCTGTCGGTGTATATGATGGACTATGACTGGAGGCGCACCGTCCATCCAAGGCAACAGTCTGTCCTTCTGTGGCGAGATGGCGCCCTGGCAAACGCCTTTTGGCTGGGCAAAACCGACAGTGGAGTGTATGCCCCCCTTGCCCTGACGGGTGCGCCAGGGCAGTTGACTCTCCGCATTATGAAGCATCGGGGGGCGTGTGTGTCTGTCAGTGGTCTGTTCCTCGACACATTGGCCGACAGTCTTCCGTATTTGCCACTGCGTTTCTATCCGGAGGGCACGTGCAGGATAATCCCACTTCAGGATGTCTATCAGAAGGACAGGTTGGATGGCGAGGTGGACAAGGACACCTTGCATTGGTATGAGAGGATGCGAACCTCCCAGGGCATTGGGCGCATTGCCCTGGCACGGGAATATGCCCAGAGGAAAAACAGGCTTCTCTCTCCAAGCGCCGGCATGGTCGGACGATTCATTTATGCCATTGCGGCGGAGAACTGCGGAGAGGCCACTGTGGCATTGCCGGACTGGACAAATGCCTTGCCGACAACGCTTGACGGCTTGCATCTGCTTCCTGTTCTTTTGAATTGCCTGTCAGATGGAGTTGGCTCTGTTCGACATGGCTGCTGGTATCTGTTTGCAACAAAATGGGCACTTCGGCATCTGCCTCCTGCGGATGTGCTGTCGGTGAAGGAAGCAGGTGACTTTCTCTGTGCTTTGGGGATGTCCTGCCGCGGCGGCCCAGAGGCCATTCCCGCAATGCAGGCCTGCCTGGAGGAGGCCAGGCGTCGGGGAGCGCCCGACTCCCAGATGTGGAATCTGGACTTGTATCTTCAGCGCTCCCGCGGAACCACGGGAATTTCCGTTGTCCCCGCCACGCATGTCCCTTCG
>JAFRLP010000116.1 GCA_017431185.1 Victivallales bacterium
CCCCTTGAGAGAAAGCCCCTTGAGAGAAAGCCCCTTGGCAGAAAGTCCCTTGGCAGAAAGCCCCTTGGCAGAAAGCCCCTTGGCAGAAAGCACCTTGGCAGAAAGCCCCTTGAGAGAAAGCCCCTTGAGAGAAAGCCCCTTGAGAGAAAGCCCCCTTGGCAGAAAGCCCCCTTGAGAGAAAGCCCCTTGGCAGAAAGCCCCTTGAGAGAAAGCCCCTTGGCAGAAAGCCGCTTGAGCATCTCTGCTTTTTTTGCCTTTTTGCAAAAGGGGAGTTTGAATTTTCCCAAGAAGGTGCTATTTTAATGCATCCCATTCGACAACGGCGAATAAAGCAAGTCAAGCAATGCTTTCCGACAAAGCACATCTGGATATCAGCAACGACGCGAACTCCGCGCCGATGTCCTTTGTCGCTTTCGCCCGTTTCATTACCATCGCCATTATTATCATTATTCTTTAGGCTGCCCGTGACTGTTTCAGCACGGAAGACGCGGGTGGCCTTGGCGGTTACGCAGATATCCCTCTTTGCGTCTTCCGTAAGTTCATGCCGTGTTTTCTGTGCATTTCCCTTAGTAACCAATTCCAAAGGAGTGCATGAACATGGAAAATCAACAAAACCTCGCAATGCGTGTCCGAGAACTACGGACGCAGACCGGGCTCTCCGTCGAGCAGATGGCGGAGAAACTCGGCGTAGCACCCGAAGCGTACAGTGCATACGAAGACGGCTCGCAGCAGGCGCCGTTTTCGTTTTACTTCAACCTTGCCGAACTGTTCGGCCTCGACGTCTCGAGCGTAATCTCCGGAAAGTCACCGAACCAGGCGCGTTACACGGTGACTCGGCGTGGCGAAGGCTTCCCCCTGGTGCGCCGCCCTGAATTCACCTATTTGCATCAGGCCATCCTGAAGAAGGACCGCATCGGCGAGCCGTTCATCGTCACTGCCCCACCAACCCAGGGCAATGAGGAGCCTCGCATCTTTGAACACAGCGGACAGGAGTTCGACCTGATCCTTTCCGGCTCCCTCTGGGTGTCCATCGACGGGCGCGAGGAGGTGCTTCACGCAGGAGACAGCATCTATTTCGACGGATGGCTGCCTCATGCCATGCGGGCCGCCGACGGCAAACCCTGCGAATTCCTGGCCATCGTCATGCGCGGCAACACCCCGCTGCCCCGTCCGGAGCATTTCAGCGAAGAGCCGAAACGACAGGAGGCCCCTGCCGCCTCTGCCGAACGCCGGCTTCTCTATCAGGAGTATATGAGCGAAACATGGAATCCCGACGGTTCCCTCAAGGGCGTCAAGTTCACCATCCCCGACAATTTCAACTTCGCATGGGATGTTCTGGTTCGCCTTGCGGAAAAATGCCCTGAGAAGATAGCCATGCGCTGGGTTTCCAACGACAAGCGTTGCCGCGACTTCACCTTCCGCGACCTTGCCGACAACGCCTTGCGCACCGCCAACCTCCTGAAGACCCTCGGAGTGAACAGAGGGGACCGTGTCATGCTGGTGCTGAAGCGCCACTACCAGTTTTGGGGTGTGCTCAATGCGCTCCACATGGTCGGCGCCGTTGCCGTTCCCGCCTCGTGCCAGATGACCGCGCATGACTTCGAATACCGGTTCCGCAAGGCGAATGTGAAGGCAGTCATCGCCTCCGCCGACGGACATGTCACCGATGAAATCGATCAGGTCGCCGCAGCGTCAGGTGTCCGGCTCAAGGTTGTCGTCAACGGCGCCAAGTCCGGCTGGTTTGATTATGACGGGATGGTGCAGCGCTTTTCCACGGAGTTTCCACGCCTTGCCGAACAGCGCACAGCAGACACGATGCTCGTTTTCTTCAGTTCAGGCACGACAGGCTATCCAAAGATGGTCGAGCACGACTTCTCCTACCCGCTTGGGCACATCATGACCGCACGGCACTGGCATCGGGTCAATCCAGACGGCCTGCATTTCACCGTCGCGGACACTGGCTGGGGAAAGGCCCTTTGGGGAAAAATCTACGGTCAGTGGCTCTGCGAGGCGGGCGTGTTCACGTTTGACTTCGACCGGTTCCACGCCGCCGACCTTCTGCCCATGTTCAAGCAGTACGGCATCACGACCTTCTGTGCGCCGCCTACGATTTTCCGTTTTCTCGTAAAGGAGGATTTGGCGCAATACGATTTCTCCACGCTCGAACACGTCACCACCGCAGGCGAAGCAATGCCGCCCGAGGTCGCCATGGCATTCGAGCGCGTCTCCGGCAAACTCCCGCATGAAGGCTTTGGCCAGACCGAGACCACGCTCCTCATCGGCACACTCTGCGGCATGACGCCCCGGCCTGGCTCCATGGGCAAGGCGAATCCGCAGTTCGATGTGGTCCTGCTGGACTCCGAGGGGCATCCCGTCCGTACTGGTGAAACTGGTGAAATCTGCGTCAAGGCCGACTGCGGCAATCCACCCCCTGGCCTCTTTCGCCGCTATCTCGACAATCAGGAGGACACCGACAAGGCATGGCACGATGGCTATTACCACACTGGAGACCAGGCATATCAGGATGAGGACGGCTATTTTTGGTACGAAGGTCGTGCGGACGACATCATCAAGACATCTGGCTACCGTGTCGGCCCGTTTGAAGTCGAGAGCGTCCTCATGGAACTTCCGTACATCCTCGAATGCGCTGTGACGGGCGCACCCGACCCAGTGCGCGGCAAGGTCGTCAAGGCAACCGTTGTCCTTGTCAAAGGCACCATCGGTTCAGATGCTCTTGTCAAGGAGATTCAGGACTATGTCAAAACGCACACGGCTCCGTACAAGTATCCCCGAATCGTTGAATTCGTCGATTCCCTTCCCAAGACCGTCAATGGGAAAATCCGCCGTGCGGCTCTGCGGCAGAAGGGGAGTTGATCGCATAGGCCGTCAGGCGTCAATGGATGAGGGGGAAAGTGTCCCCCGTCCATTGACATTTGACGGTCAGCGCATTGGATGCGCGGGGCACGCCCCGTCAAACCTGGCCAGAGCCACAAGGACGGATGGCGGGTTTGGCGGACCGCACCACTGTCAACCAGGGAGGCAATACGGGAAAGTCACACTTTTTTTGCAAAAAATGACTTGGGCGTTTGCAAGAATGTTTTTTCGGGTTATATTAATGGCATCGCATAAAGCGGGTGTAGCATAATGGTAATGCACTGGCTTCCCAAGCCAGCTACGTGGGTTCGATTCCCATCACCCGCTCCAAACTTTGCCCCTTGTCAATCGGCAAGGGTTTTTTTGTTCAGTGGTTTGTGGCTGGACAGTATTTCAGCGGAAACGGATTGGGTCTCTGGGCTTGACATGCCCAGGCGCGAGCCCCCAACCTGCCCGCGAGGCCTTCAGGCCTCGCGGAATGAAGTGGCCTGGCGTACAGAATCAACACATCGCCTACAGCACTTTCGCCAGGAACTCGCGCAGGCGGGGGTGGCTGGGGTTGGCGAAGAACTGTTTCGGCGGGGCCTCCTCGACAATATGCCCGCCATCCATGAAGAGAACCCGAGTGGCGACCTCGCGGGCGAAGCCCATTTCGTGGGTGACCACCACCATGGTCATGCCATCATTGGCGCGTTCCTTCATCAGGGCGAGGACCTCGCCGACCATTTCAGGGTCGAGGGCGGAGGTCGGCTCGTCAAACAGCATGACCTCCGGGTGCATTGCCAGGGCCCGCACGATGGCCACCCGTTGCTTTTGACCGCCTGAAAGGTTGTTCGGATAGGCCTTGGCCTTGTCGGCCAGGCCGATGCGCTTGAGCAACGCTATGGCGCGTTCCTCGGCAACGCCGCTCTTCTCCTTGAGAACCAGTCGGGGCGCCAGCGTGATGTTCTCCAGGATGCTCAGGTGCGGATAGAGATTGAAATGCTGGAAGACCATCCCCATGCGGGTGCGGAGGCGCTCCGCGCCCGCACCAGGCGCGGTGATTTCCACGCCGTCGAAGAAAATCTGCCCGCCTGTGGGCCTCTCCAGCAGATTGAGGCAGCGCAGGAAGGTGCTTTTCCCTGAACCGGACGGCCCGATGAGCACCACTTTCTCGCCGACGGAAATCTGCGTGGAGATGCCGTCCAGCACAACATGGTCGCCGAAGCATTTGCGCAGTTCGCGCACGCTGATGATGTTCTTCCCCATCGCTTGTTCGCTGGTCATGGCCAATGTGGGATTATGACTGGTATCGATTCAGACCCCCGGGCTACTTCAATCCGCGAGGCCTTCAGGCCTCGCGGGCAGGTGTTGGGCTCATGCCTGGCACGTCGTACACTTGTGGCAAATCTGAGGCTGCGCACGTCAAAACACAGGTGATGGTTCTGAATTGTCACTATAACCGAAACAGACGGTCACGGTAGTAGGCGAGTTCCGCGATGGATTCGCGGATGTCCTCCAGAGCCTGGTGCGTCTCCTTCTTCTGGAACGGGGGCAGTCGAACGGCCCAGCGCTGGGCCAGAATCTTGACGGTGGAGACGTCCAGGGTGCGATAGTGAAAAAAGGCCTGCAGCCGAGGCATGTAGCGGTAGAGGAAGCGCCTGTCCTGGCTGACGCTGTTGCCGCAGAGGGGGCTTTTGCCCGGCGGGACATGCCGGCTCACAAAGTCCAGGGTCCGCCGCTCCGCCTCCTCCTCCGTCAAGGTGGAGCGACGCACCCTGTCCACCAGGCCGGAGGAGGTGTGGTGCTGGACATTCCAATCGTCCATCTCCGCCAAGACCTCCTCTGTCTGATGCACCGCCAGCACAGGCCCCTCGGCAATGACCCGCAGGTCATTGTCGGTGATGATGGTGGCGATTTCCAGGATGCGGTTATGCTCTGGGTCCAGGCCAGTCATCTCCATGTCCAGCCAGATGAGATTGCGCTCGTCCATTGCTCAGACGCGTTCCAGTTCGGCGATTTTGTCGTCCGCCGCCTTTTGAATCTTGTCGGTGGTCTGGTCGGTGAGTTTCTGGATTTTGTCGGTGAGGGCCTTGGCCTCGTCCTCGGTCAATTCGGAGTCCTTCTGGAATTTCTTGACGGCGTCATTGGCGTCCCGACGGACATTGCGGACTTGGACTTTGGCGTCCTCGGCGCGTTTCTTGATGTTCTTGGCGAGTTCGGCGCGGCGTTCGCTGGAGAGTTCGGGAACAGGCAGACGGATGACCCGTCCGTCGCTCACGGGGCTGATGCCCAGGTTGGAGGAGAGAATGGCCTTCTCGATGCTCTTGATGGCTCCCTGGTCGTACGGCTGGATGACCAGCAGCAGCGCCTCGGGCGCGGTGATGGCCGCCATGTCCTTGAGCCGGACTTGCGACCCGTAGTACTCCACGGAGATGCCATCGACCATCGCGGGGGAGGCCTTTCCTGTGCGGTAGGAGGCAAAGTCCTTCACCATGAAGGTGACGGCCTGGTTCATCGCCGCTGTGGCGGTGTCCGCTATCTTCCCGGAGTCGTTGAAGCTGTAGGAGATGGCAGGGGCGGACGGCATCGCGCTGGCGTTGCCCGCGGAAGCCTGTCTCTTTGCGTTCTTGTCCTTGTCCTTGTCTTTTTTCGCCATGGTTCGATTCCTTTGGTTATGTTCGGGAGGTTGGATGTCATCGAGTCACTAGTGTGGCGGCGCCCATGTCGCCATACATAATATTGCGCAGAATTCCTGGTTCGCCAAATCGGAAGACCAAAATTGGCAGATTATTATCCTGGCAAAGCGAAAAAGCGGTGGAGTCCATCACTTTGAGGTTGTCGGCCAGCGCCTTGGCGAAGGTGAGCCGCTCATAGCGCGTGGCGGTCGGGTCCTTCATCGGGTCAGCGGAGTAGATGCCGTTGACTTTGGTGCCCTTGCAGACGGCGTCCGCCCGAATCTCGCAGGCCCGCAGGGCGGCGCATGTGTCTGTCGTGAAGTAGGGATGCCCCGTGCCGGCGGCGAAGATGACGACCTTCTTCTCCGACAGCAGTTTCACGGCACGGCGCTGGTCGAAGGGGGGCAGCACACCCGCCACGGCAAAGGCGGACTGGATTTCGGCGGGGATGCCGATGGACTCCAGCGCGTCACGCATGGCCAGGGCATTCATGCAGGTGGCCAGCATGCCCATCTGGTCGGCGGTGCTGCGGTCCATTCCCTGGCGGGAACCCGCCAGCCCCCGGAAGATGTTGCCTGCGCCCAGGATGATGGCGGTCTCGCATCCGCACTCCACTGGCTCGGCAATGCGCTTCGCCACCTCCACCGTCGCCTCGGGGTCTATTCCGTACCCCTGGTTTCCCTTGAGCATCTCCCCGCTGATTTTCAGCAGGATTCGCTTGAATTGCAGTTGCTTTTCCATTGCTTTGCGTGTGTCTTTCCCTTGGGAGAGCGTTTTGCAGACATTGCGGGCAAAAAACAACCTGCCCGCAGGAAAACGGACAGGTTGTCAAGGAGACACGCCAATGATGCGCCTCCCGCAGGCGGGCGCATCATGGCCAACGGCGGATTGGGAGTTACGCCTGGGGCAGTTCCTCACCCACCAGCCAGCGGACAAAGCGGGCGACCTTGGCCTTCGGGGCAACCTTCTCCAAGGTGGTCTTGTCATCCATCAGCCACGGCTGTTTGATGAGGCAGACCTGGCTGTACCACTTGTTGATTTTGCCGTTCACAATGCCCTCGATGACGTTGGCGGGCTTGTTCTGCGGCGCGGTGGCCAGGGCGATTTCCTTCTCCTTGGCGAGACGGGCCTCGGGCACGCAGTGCGGGCAGACGTATTCGGGATTGAACGCGGTGATGTGCATCGCGACCTGGTTGGGCAGTTCGGCGGGAACCTCGCCCACCAGCTCGACCAGGGCCGCCAGCGGAGTGGCGGTGTGGATGTAGCTGCCGAACACGCCCTCGCTCGTCGTCCAGCGCAGGGCACGGCGAATCTTCATGTTCTCCTTGATGATGCCGATGAACTCCTTGAGGTCTTCGCCGAATTGAGCGGTCAGTTGAGCGGAGACGTCGCCGTCTCCCTCGTAGCCGAGCACCGCGTCCGCCAATTTGGCGCCGTATGCCTTGAACTGGTCGTTGCGGGCGACGAAATCGGTCTCGCAGAGCAGTTCGACCATGGCGGCCACATTGCCCGCGACCTTAATGGCGACGATGCCCTGGTTGGCGGCGCGCCCGGCCTTCTCCTCGGCCTTGGCGATGCCCTTCTTGCGCAGCCACTCCACGGCCTTCTCCATGTCGCCGTCGCTCTCCACGAGGGCCTTCTTGCAGTCCATCATGCCAGCCTGGGTCTTCTGGCGAAGCTCATTCACTTGTGCGACAGTAATTGCCATAGTTCCTTCCTGTTGAAAATGTGATTGATGATTGAAAAAGGAGGTTACTCCGCGACGGGGGCCTCGGGCTTGGCGTCATCGTCTGCCGCGACGGGGGCGGGAGCCTGGGCTGCGGCCTTCTCCTGCTTCTTGCCGGCGACGCTCACGCCCTCGCCAACGGCCTGGCAAAGGGTGTCCATGATGACCTTGATGGCCCGCAGGGCGTCATCGTTTCCGGGGATGACGTACTCAATCTTGTCGGGGTTGCAGTTGGAGTCCACGATGGCGACCACGGGGATGCCCAGTTTGGCGGCCTCTTCGACCGCGATATGCTCATGGATGACGTCCACCACCACGAGGGCGTCGGGAAGTCCCCTGAGGTTGGCGATGCCGCCCAGGGTGGTTTCGAGTTTGCCCAGTTCGCGCTTCAGGCCCGCGACTTCCTTTTTGGGCAGCTTGTCCAGCGACCCGTCAGCCACCTGCTGCTGGAGTTTCTTCATGTAGTTGACGCGGGACATCACGACCTTGCTGTTGGTCAGTGTGCCGCCCAGCCAGCGGTCGCACATGTAGGGCATCCCCAAAGACTCGGCAATCCCCTTCACGCATTCCTGCGCCTGGCGCTTGGCGCCCACGAACAGGATCTGCTTGCCTTCGGAGGCGAGGTTGCTCAGGTAATCGCAGGCGGCGGCCAGCTGCTTCATCGTGACCGTGAGGTCAAAGATGGTGACGCCATTGCGCACACCGTAGATGTAGGGCTTCATCTTGGGGTTCCAGCGCCTGGTCTTGTGACCGAAATGCACGCCGGCGTTCATGAGGTCGAGGATGGTAGTGGTGGCCACTGTGGTTTCCTTTCTGGGTCTTTCCTCTGCTTTGCCGCCCGGTCAAACCGTCTCCCGGCCGAGGTCGAAGCAAAAGTGGATGTTGTGTGTCGCGTCCAGCACGGGAGTGTACTGTCCCTTCCGTCAGAAGAGGGCAAAGACGCTAAATCTCCTATAATATATCCCGTTGGGGCGCAGATGCAACTCGCCATCCCCTATTTTCCGGACAAGTTGCAGCGCCTGTGCAAACCCTCGGCCGCTGATATTGGCCTGATGCCGTATTGGCCGCGCGGCGCGCGGCCTGCCAGCCCTGTCTGTGAAACCAGGCACGGGTGGCGGGTTTGGCAGGCCGCGCTCCGCGCGGTCAGTACCGGCCGGTGAGGAATTACGCCTGTGTGTCCTGCCTCTGCGAAAGGACGCTGGCCTTTTTGACAATCGGGGTTGGGAAGGTATAGTATTGCACAATCACCAAAAGGAGCAATGATGAGACTGCGCAAATATCACGGCCTGGGCAACGACTACCTGGTGCTGGAGCCTGGCGAGACGGCTGGACACGCCTTCACCCCACAGGCCGCCAGAATTCTGTGCGCCCCCCATTTCGGGGTGGGGACGGACGGCGTGCTCACAGGGCCGTATTTCCCCGGCTCCCCTGACTACCGGGACATCTGCCGGCGCGCCGGCATCGGCGGGGAGTCCCGCTGCCTTTGCGCCTTCCGCATCTGGAATCCCGATGGCTCGGAAGCCGAGAAAAGCGGCAATGGCGTTCGCATCTTCGCCCGGTGGCTCTACGACACTGGACGGGTCGCCTTGAAGGAGCCCTTCGCCCTGGCCACGCTGGGCGGCGTCGTCCGCGTCACCATCTTTGACCCCGACCAGCGCATTCGCGCCGATATGGGCAGGGCGCGTTTTGCCAGCCCCGATTTCCCCGTCCAGAACGGGACAGGCGAGGCGACGGACGAGACGATTGCCGTCGGCGGGCGCACCTTCCGCTTCTGCGCCGTTTCCGTGGGCAATCCGCATTGCGTCATTCTGGACTCGGACGGAACCTCCGCCACCGCCCGCACCTTCGGCCCGCTCATTGAAAACGCCCCGCGCTTCCCCAATCGCATCAATGTGCAGTTCCTGAAGGTGGTCGGCCCTCACGACATCCACATCGAGATTTGGGAACGCGGCGCTGGCTATACGCTGGCCTCGGGCACAAGTTCCTCGGCCAGCGCGGCTGCCGCTGTGCGGTTGGGCCTCTGTCAGTCGCCCGTGCATGTCCACGCGCCAGGCGGTGTGCTGGAGGTGGAGATTGACGACCGCTGGGAGGCGACCCTGACTGGCCCCGTGGCCCCCGTCTTTGACATGACCTGGCTTGGTCCGCAACTGTGGTAGAATGACATGACGATGAACTGGAATTACCTGGAGATTGCCGAATTGCTGCACGCCAGCGCTACCCGTGTGCTGACGCATCGGCGGAACCTCTCCTGGAACCAAAAGAAGGACGATAGCCTTGTCACCGCCGTGGACAGGGAAAATGAGGCCTTCCTGCGGGAGAACCTGACCCGCCAGGGGGATTTCTTCTTGGGGGAGGAGAGCATCGAGGGACTTGGCCACGGCTACCTGCGAGACGCCTTGCGGGGACCGTGCTTTGTCGTTGACCCCATTGACGGCACTGCGCCTTTTGCCCACGGATTTCCGCTATGGGGCATCTCCATCGGCCACTTGCAGCACGGCAGGCTGGACAACGGGGCGGTCATTCTCCCCGAATTGGACGAGTGTCTCCTCAGCCAGGATGGAGGCGTCCATTGGGCCAAAAACATCTCCGGCCCCCCCTCCACCTGGCAGTGGCTGGAGATTCCGTACGCAGAAAAGCCCTGGAGCAGCGGGGATATGCTTACCTTGGGACAGCAATTCACCCGCGCTCACCGTGACCTGCCGTTCTCCAACCCGTTGCTGACCAGCGGAAGCGCGGTGCAGGCTCTTGCCTCCATTGTGACAGGCCACTCCATTGCCTACGTTGGCGTCATGAAACTGTGGGACATCGCGGGGATGCTGCCGATTCTGGAGGCCCTGTCCATCGAGATTCGCCTTTGGGACGGCACGCCCGTCACTTGCGCTCTCGCCTCCGGGGTGTTTGATTTGGATTTCGCCAGCCCCCATTGCTGGCGTTTTCGGGATGACCTGTATTGCGGGACCGCCGCCTTCTGCTCTCAATTCCGTCGTTATTTGGAGACCGTGCGATGAATCGACTTCTGTGCATGCTGACCATTGTCGCCTTGCTGGCAGTCGGCTGTAGCCGAGAGTATTCCCACTACCAGCGCGGTCTGGCACTGACTGCGGAGGCCCCCGAAACTGCACTGAACGAATATCTGATGGCAATCGCGTGTGATGACCATGCCGCTGAGGCGCACTATCAGTCCGCCATGCTGTGCGCCAAGTCCCCGAAGCACGCAGTTCGGCTGGTGTGGCATCTCCAGAGTTATCTGGCGCTTTCCCCTCAGGCGGACAAAAATATCAGGGAATGGCTTCAGAAGGCCCGGAAAACCTGTGTCGCCTCTTTTGGGGCAGACCAGTCGGCTGACCGCAGAGCCCAGGATATGCAGTTGCGTCTGAAACTGCTGGAGGAACACGCCTTGCGACAGAAGCAGTGGCTCACTGACTTGCGCCGCGAAAACGAGGAGCTGCGCCGCCATCTGGGCGAGGTTCAGCAGGGGCTGTAGGCGTCACTCCATTCCTACGCTGTCTCGTCCTCTCCACCGCTGGTGGTGGCGTTCTCGAAGCGGGTGTAGCGCGGGAAGAACAGCAGGTTGCAGGTGCCGCAGGACCCATTGCGGTTTTTGGCGATGATGAGTTCCGCTTCCAGGGGCTTGGTGTTGTCCTCGCTCTGCTCGTATTGCTTGTTGCGGTCACGGTGGAGAAGCGCCACGACGTCCGCGTCCTGCTCGATGGCTCCCGACTCGCGGAGATTGGCCAGTTGCGGACGCTCGCCCTGCTCCGCAGCGCGGTTCAGCTGAGCCAGCACGACCACTGGGATATCCAGCTCCTTGGCCATCGCCTTGAGGGACCCGGAAATCATGGCGACCTCGTTTTCACGGCTTGCATTGCTGCGGACATTGGCCTTGATCAATTGCAGGTAGTCGATGAAGATGGCCTGCACGTTATGGCGGCTTTTCATGCGGCGGGCCTTGGCCCGAAGTTCCAGCACGTCAATGGCGCCTGTGTCATCAATGATCATCCCGCATTTGCTCAACGCCTCAGCCGCCTCCATTACGTCCCCCCATTTGGCCTCCGACACCTGCTTGAAGCGGAATTCGCTGGCGGAGATGCGGGTCATTCCGCATAGGACACGCTGAACTAACTGCAACGCGGGCATTTCCAGACTGAATATCCCCACTGGGATGTTGGGGGTGCTCAAGGCGATGTTGGTCGCCATGTTCAGCATCAGAGCGGTCTTGCCGATGGAGGGACGCGCCGCCAGCACAAACAGTTCGCCTGGCTTGAGTCCCGTTATCAGGTGGTCAAAGTCAAAGCCTGTGCGCAAGCCCAGCACACCAGAGTCGCCGTTGATGAGTTTCTCAAAATAATCGATGGCAGCCAGTGTCAACGGACCTATCTCCTGCAGGTCCTTGCTCTGGTTCATGCCAGTGATTTCAAAAATGCTCTGCTCTATGCCGTCCAGCACTACGTTTACGTTATCCGTGGTGTCGTAGCATTGGGCGATGGCATTGGTGCAGGCCCCGATGACTCGGCGAAGAATCGCGTTCTGGCGGACAATTTCAATGTAGTGCTCGATATTCGCCGCCGTCGGTACGCTGTCCATCAATTGCGTGAGGTAGCCGCGTCCACCCACTTCGTCGAGCCGTCCCAATCGTTCCAGATGGTCCGCCAGCACCACGGGATCGAGCGCCGCCTCGCTTTTGCCGCCGTTCAGTTCCAGCATGGCGTTGAAGATGGCCTGATGCGCGGGACGGTAGAACGCACCCTCGAAGCGCAGTGCGCTGAAGGCCGTGGCGGCAGCCTCGGGCGCCAGAAGCATGGCTCCGAGGACGGCAATCTCCGCCTCCACGTTGCTGGGCTTCGGGCGGTCCAGATTCAGGATTGGCGGGGCTTCCTGCACGTTGCTGCTCTGCTGTTCGTATGCCATGGCGAATGGGAAAAAAAGGCCACCGCAGGTGCTGGCCAGCGGTGGCCCAGGTAAGGGGAGGGAAAGTGTTACTCTGCCTTGTCGGCGGCCTTTGGGGTGGCCTCGGAGCCATCCATGCGAACCACTTTCACCTTGAGAGTGCCAGTGACTTCAGCATTGAGTTTCACCTCAAGCTCGTAGGAACCCAGTTCGCGGAGCGCGTCCTGACCAGCCAGGGTCTCCTTGTCCAGTTCCAGCCCCACGGCCTTGGCGGCCTCGATAATCTGGGGAACCGTGACGGAGCCGTACAGTTTGTCGTTCTCGCCAGATGCGGCCTTGATGACCAACTGCACCTTCGCCATCTTCTCGGCCATCGCCTTCGCGATCGCCACGTTCTCCTCGTGCTTCTTCTGAAGTTCGAGCTTCTTCTTCTCAATCCGCCTCAGCGCGGCCTTCGTCACCGGCTCCGCCTTGTGGAGCGGAAGCAGGTAATTGCGGGCATAGCCGGGGCTGACATGAACCTGGTCGCCTATCTTGCCCAGGTTGGCGACGTCTTCCAGCAACAAAAGTTCAACTGCCATAGTTTGTCTCTCCTGTCCCGTGAATTAGTAAACCAATGCCAGCATCCTGGCACGCTTGACGGCGGCAGCGAGCTTCTTCTGATGGACGAAGCAGTTGCCGGTGATGCGACGGGGCAGTATCTTGCCCCCTTCCGTCTGGAAACGGCGAAGCAATTCAACATCCTTGAAGTCAATGTTGAAAATCTTGTTCTCGCACAGACGGCAGTTCTTCTTGCGCACAACCTTGCGACGACGATGCTGCCTCGGATTCGTGGGCTTCATTTGCATTCTCCTTGGCCGAATAACGGCCTCTATCTTTTTTTACAACATTTCAGAGGGTCAGAAAGGGGAATCGACAGGATTGTCGCCGGCACCCCATGCGGAGGACTCCTCCTGCGCCATCGGAGAGCCGTTCTCCAGCCCTGGCGGGGGCTCGGGAACGGCCATGCCGTCTGGCTCGGCCTTCTGAATCACTTCCGCGTTGACGTACATCCGATAGCGCTTGCGACCGGTGTTGCGGTCAAACAGGGTCTGCTGCGCCAGACGGCCATCCACGAAAATCGCCGACCCCTTGTGGAAAATCTGGGGGACGATTTCGGTGAGGCGACCGCCTGCCTCGACATCGACAAAACTGGTCTCGTCCACGTCTTGTCCCCGCAGGTTTGGCACCTGGGTGGTGACGGAAAGGCCGAAGACCGCGACGGGTGCGCCATCCTGGTTGCTGCGCACCTCAGGTTCGCTTGTCAATGTGCCTAGCAGGCAGACTCTGTTTAGATTGGCCATGGCTTACCCCTCTCCTGGGCTTGCGCCCCTTCACTGTCAATTGCGCTCTTCACGAGGAGCGCGGTAGGGACGGTC
>JAFRLP010000117.1 GCA_017431185.1 Victivallales bacterium
ATGTCCAGACCGCTGGTCAAAGTGTTCAGATATTTCATCAGGTCCTGCCCTGGGTTCTCGCTGGTCTGGTAGATGGCGCGGATTCTCTGGAGATAGTTCGGGTCGTGCATCTTGAAGATGCCTGCGGTCACGTCTCCGGGGCGGCTCGTGCCGTTCAGTATGGCGCGGAGTTCCTGGAAGACCTGCACGTTGGACGCCTGCCCCCTCGTGGCCAGCAGAATCCTGTCCACGATGTTCGCCAGCATCTGCGCCGAGTTGGCGTTGGCCGAAAGCGACAGCCCCTTGGACGTGAACATCTGGTAGGCGTTCGCAAGCTCCTCGAAGGTGGCTATGGACTTCGCCGACTGCGTCTGGAGAAGGCGGAAGAACCTCTGCGCGTGCAGGGTGTTGTCCGCGAAGGCTTCCCGTATCCTGTCCGGGTCCCCCGCCACGGTGTCGGTCAGCGTAGTCGCAATCGCAAGCACCTGCTTGCGGTAGTCGTCTATCATGCCCATCGCCGTCTCCAGCCCCGCTCTGACCTGGAAGCCGGAGAACATAGCCGTGATGCCCATGGCCGCCGTTGACATGCCCTGGAGGACTGCGGAGAGGGAGGACGCCTGCTGACCCGCCCCGCGCATGGCGACGCGGAAGTTGTTGACGATGCGGGCGGAGTTGATGAACCCCTGGTTCACGTTCTGGACGGCGCCGACCATCGCCCCTATCTGGGACTGGAACATCTGAAGCTTGCGCTGCGCCTGGCTTGTGTTCGCGTCCAGGATTATCTGGACTTGTGACATGGGCTGTGACATGGGCTGTCCCCCTTACGGCTTCTGGTTGGTGTTGACGTAGTGCCAGAGGCGGTCTATGATAAGCTGCCGCATCCAGTCGGAATATGATGTGAAGAACCACCATATCACGGGGCGGTTTGGCTGGATGATTCGCGTCTTGGACGCGGATATGGGATGGCCGGCCGCGCGGAACAGCCTGCGCATCCTCGGCGTGACGATTGTGGTCTGCCCCTTCTCCCACAGGAAGGCGGTGCGGGAGACCTTGTTGTCCTTGTACCACCCGAAGGAGGCGCGGAGCTGGCCGAGCCTCCATTTGTAGCGGAGCATCTGGGCGAGCTTGCCGCCGAGCGGCCAGTCCCCGCCGTTCCTGTCGATTGGCTTCTTCGGAAGCCCCCTGGCGGGGATGTCATACGGCCCCTTGCGGGGGCGTTTGCGGCGTATGAGCCTTCCCTGCGCGTCCCTCTGGTATGTCCACGCCGCCCCCCTCCAGCGACCCGCGTAGTGGGCGTGCTTCCACCCCTCAAGGGTGCGCTGCCGCTGGAGGCCGGACAGCGCAGGCACGCGGTGGCCTCCGACAACCCCGCCGTACATCTCCTGCTTCAGGCGCATGAGCCCCTCGTAGGCCGCATGGCGGACTGCGCGGGACAGTATCGGGCGAAGCCCCCTGCCAAGAGCGGACAGGCGCGCCGCAAGCTGGGGCGCGCCCGCCACTCCGACCGACAGGATGGTGTTAGGATTGCCGTTCCTCATGCCTTCCTTTCTCCATTTTCCGAAGACGCTCGGCCTGCTCCTTCAGCATGTCGTCCTCAAGCGCCTGGAGCATCATCAGCGTCCAGTCGTCGATCTCGACGCCGATGACCTTGGCCACAAGCCAGACGGCGCCGTAGTCAAGGCCGACCGCGCCTCCAAAGGAGACGCGGATCTGTGTCCTGGACATGCACCAGAGCCTCCAGACCTCCTTGAGGTCGCCGTCCAGGCGGACGGGGGCGTGGGCGCAGTCCCTTGCCTCGGCGCAGGCCTCGCACCTCGTCCCCGTCGCCTCCTGGCACGCCCTGCGGGCGTTCCTCGATGCGGTGGATTCGGCTGACCTGCGCCGGGCGGTCAGTTTTTTGCGGAGCCATTGACGGAGAGGTCACGCACTGCGGCGATGATGTCCATGATCTCCCAGCGCTCCATCTCGTCAAGCTTCGCCTGGTCGGCGTCGGCGAAGCGGAGCAGGAAGCCCTCCACGTCGCCCTCGTGCTCAAGGTTTCCCTCCTCGATCTCCTTCTGCACCTTTCGGGTGATGGCCATGAACTCGCGCCAGTCCTTGTGCTTCATGGCGCGGACGGTGACCGTCCCCTGGGTGGTCTCGATTTCCTTTGTGCGATGGTCTGCCATGTGTGCGTCCCCTCCTTTTTAGTTGGCCAGCGCGTTCACCACGGTGATGGTGACGATGGACTCGTTGTCGTTGGTGGAGTAGCCCATTGCGGTGACCTCCTGGGTCAGGGCCTTGGCGGTGCTGATGGGCACGCCGGCGCGGCGGTA
>JAFRLP010000008.1 GCA_017431185.1 Victivallales bacterium
AATGTTCCAGAGGGTTGCTCAACAGGACGCCTGGAAGATTCGGCAAACCGCCTATTCCGCGTTCTCGATAGACAATCGACACAAGTTCATTGCGGCCATCCGCCCGCCAGCATTCGGAAGGCACCAGAAATTGCGCTCGCTGGGAAGTCTCCGTAAATGCCGGGCATTTCCCTTCCGGAAAACGTCCAGTCAGCCCCAGGCGTTTCCCATTCAGATAGAACGCAGCCACATCATAGACTGGCCCCAGGTCAAGCACAACTGGCGCGGGAAAGCGAAAAGCCTCGTCCGTTGACGGCAACTCCAATGCGACACGGAACAACGCAAAATGCTCGTCTTTCTGCCAACTTGCGTATTGTTCCCACGGCATTGGGAGCTTTAGCCAGTCGAAGGAACCATTCTCTGAAAACAATGCCAGAGCCTGCTGGAGGGTACGCGCCTGGTTCAGACCTTTCTGCGGAGCATGTTTGTCACGGATTTTGGCAAGCTCCCACTGCGCATCGGACGGACAAAGGGCCGCCTTCAAAATGGCAGGCCCCGCAATGCCCCCGAAGCCCCAATTGCTCCAGACCTGAACGGCAAGGTAGTTCTTTCGCAATGCGAGCTTTTCCGCCGCAACGCGATACAACCTGTCCTTCTGCCAGGCGGAACGCTTGGGAATGCTGCCCGTCGCTCCTATCGAAGTTCCATTCAGGTAGGTTTCGTCCACATCATCGATGACACCCAAATCCACCAGCAAGTCCATCCCAAGCAGATTCTGCGGCACGTCGAATTCGCAGCCATACCAGCCGTAGACATTGTTCTTCGGCATCAGCTTGACGAAATCCCAATGGGGAAACTCGACGCGATGCCAGCGAATCGCGCCTCGCTCCGCTTCCGTCAACCCCTTCTTGACCTCAAGTGCCTTGCGTATCTGCGGAGGAAGAGTTTGATGAAACGGAACGCCATCGGCAGACGGTGCTTCCATGCCCGAAACCCGCTTCTGGAAACAAGGCAGAAAATACCACTCCTCCCCGGCCTGCACCATAAGCGTGCACAGAAGCAAACTCCACATCAGCCAATTCGTCGGTTTCATCGTACCCCTCTTTCGTCTTTGCAGCCCTTCGATTATTTCATCTCGATGATCAGTCTCATATGCGGGAATTTTCCGTTGTTGGGCTCCAGTTTCAGCAGCAGGTCGCAGAGTTCCAGCAGTTCCCGCTTGTCGCGGTTGAGCTTGTCCCCTGCAATAACCTTCAAATAGACGAGCCTTGCATCCTTCCGCCACTCGGGAATCCTCTCAATGGCGTCGTACACTTCCTGCCTTTGTCTCCCGATCGTGAATCGGTACCACAGGTTCAGCACCTGGCAGTCCCGCTCCGAATTCCTCTTCCGGAGTGCCGCCAGATTGGGAAGGTCCGCCTTGCCCTCCAGTTCCTTTGCGAAACGATGGAGTGCGGACATACAAATCTCCAATCCCATGGTGTCCCATTTGCGAATCTTCTCCATTTTCCGAAGGACTTCCTCCGCATTCTTGCCTTGCGTCTTCGTGAACTCCACCAACTCCGCAGACGGTTCAGGCGGGACGATTCGCTTCGCGGCAACACCCGCCTTGTACTCCAACGCAAGCTTTATGTGCCGATACCGCTGCTGCTGGCGTTTGGGATCCAGCTGGATGAGGTGGTCGCAAAGCTCCAGCCGTTCCTGGAAGTCGTGCTTCAAGTCCCGTGCGCAATTGCCGCGCAGAAAGACCAGCCTCGCGTCCTTCCTCCAGTCGGGCATCTTCTCAATGGCATCGTACACATCCTGGACCTTGTGGTGAATGGCATAATGATACCAGAGATTGAAGATTGTGGCCTCGCGTTCCGACTTCGCAGCCTTGATCTTCTCCAAATTGGGAATGTCCGAATGGCTTTTCAACCGATACTCGAACTTGCGTAGCACTGAGAAAAAGCTGTCCATCCAGGGCGCATCCCATTCGTATGCCTCCGTCATAGAAAGCGATGTTTCCAATTCGTCCTGCGGCGGAGTCCACTTTTTCTTCTGAGTGCCTTTGGAAGAAATGTCAACCCGCATCGTTTTCGGGTCGTAATGGTAATCCATCGCATTGAGCATCACAGATTCCAGAAGTGCCTCGCCGCGCTTCAAATCCTCTTCCGTCAAGGGAATGGCCGCGTCTTTTTTCACGGCATTCATCCCCTTCTCATTTGCGCCAAAGTCTACCAGTTCTTCTACTTTGACCTTTCGTGCCGTATAATTCTTTAGCAACTGGAGATTGGCCAAGGTCATTTCCGATTCATCAAGAAGATGCTCCCAGCCAGAGAATTTCATATATCGTTTTACTTCTGAATCACTTTGCTTGTACCGTTCAGTATTAAAACACTTATTATCCAACAACATCCACAAAGAATACCAGGCACAAGTCTTATCTTCCAACAGAAAAGGACGTAATAACCGAAAAGATTCATATAACCCCCCAGATGCCCTCGCCGGACCGAGCTCATTTAGAACATAAGCATATCGGGAAGCAAGCTCTGGAGACTTCGGATAACATTCATTTGCTTCTTTTGCAAGTTGAAACCATTTCATTGCGGTCTCACTGGAAACATTGGCATGAAACGCATCAATTACCTGAATGATTGCCGCCCTGTACTCCGCTTCCGATTTGCGCGGCTTGGGATCGGCTATCAACGAGAACGTCATTAGCAATCCCATCAATTCACCAAAAAAACAATTGCGATTCATTGGACACCTCCTTTTCAACGTAAACCACGAGAAGCACGTACCAATGTCACTTCATGCCGATAATCATCATAAATTCGCGAGCGTCAGATATTCCTGGATTTTCCGTTCGTGTCCGGCAATCCCTCTGCTCATTGACTGGTTCGGCATTCTGTTCTCCTTCGAGTGAAATATGGGCGCGGGGGGCTTCTAGTAGTCAGACATTGCTTTCTCCTTGTGCTTGTGTGTTGTGTTTAGGGCGTTCGCCGTAATAAATAAATATACACCTTCCTTGAGTTTTTCAAGATTGCGCGACAAAAAAAAGGCGCATCGCGTGCGGAAAAGAAGAAAGGCGTTCTATGATTGGTCTGTCCACGCCAATTCTAATTTGACCAGCCTCCCATTCGCAGCATAGTACGACCTATTGTAGTCACGAACGCTCTGTCCGTGTTCTACTTTCCTTTCTTGTCTATATGCGATTGAAGAAAACTCTCCATTGTTTCACTCAGTCGCGTCGCCTCGTCCGCTTTCAGCAACAGAGATGGCGTTGTTGATGAAGGAGGGTTCCGGATGCAGCAACCTGGTGCACGGGTCGCTTTTCTCAAGATATCTGACCTGCTCGCGGCCCGGATGCAGATGCCACGCGGGCGAG
>JAFRLP010000118.1 GCA_017431185.1 Victivallales bacterium
GCCTGTGGCGTGGGTGAAGAGCAGCGTCGCGCCGTCCCTCTTGAGGCCGTCGATGCGGGCGCGGTCGCCCTCGTCCAGGGCGAACAGGTCGTCGAAGATGTAGAGGCGATAGCGTGGCAGTCCGGGCATGCCGAGGTCGCGCAGGTTTACCGTGTCCTCGATGAAGACCGGCGGCAGCGCGGTCTTGGTGGGAAAGTGTACCTGGGACAAGTCGGTCGGCGTGTTCATTCGCTTGTGCAGATTGATGCCTGGCTTGATAACTTGAACTGCCTGGGCATCCAGTTCTGGCAGCGGATTCCAGCGCCGCATCTCTGCCATCAAACGGATTTCCCGCCGAAAATGCTCCTGAAGGGCAGGCGAGGAGTACCAGTGTCCCCATGTATCCGTGTACCAGAACCCTTGACCAGACACCAGGCGCTTGGAGGTGTTGCGACGACGTCCTGCCAGCGTGCCGAACGTGTCGGGATTGCCCCATCGCGGATTTTTGATCATGGACAGGTAGGTGCGCGAATCATCTTCCCCAATGAAGAACACATTGTGCAGCCGTTGGGTGCGATTGACGGCAATGTCAGGTCTCATGCCCCGCTCGGCAATCCCGTTGCAGTCGTATCCTAGAGGTGCCGCTGCGAAATTGTAGTCCTTTTCGTCATAGATGCCATCGGCGCTGGGACGTTTGGCCTGGGCGTAGCGGTAGGTCGTGTCTCCTGGAATATAATATGTTCCAAACGGTATTTCCCCCAGAACCTCCTTCACGGACTTGGCGATGAGGGCAATCACCTCATCGGTCTGGCTGGCCGTGCAAAGGGCAAAATCAATGGCGGAACGGTGCTTTATCGGGTCAAGGTAGTAATCTTTCCCCAAACGAGTGTCTCGGTTGGGAATTTGAGCGGTGGCAAAATCGACCTCAGCGTTTCCCCAGGCATTTCGCAGTGCCGTGACATTGCCGCGGTAGTTTTGCGTCAACCAGGCACGGAAGCTTTTCTGCATTGCCTCACTGTAGTCGGAGAACCGCGCCTGGGGACCATAGTCCATGGGCTGGAACCACTGTCCGTCATATCCGGAGGAGGCGAAGAAGCCAATGACCCGTCTGCTCCAAGGGCGGGAGGCGATGTAGCGCGCCGTGTCACACAGCGCCTGGCTCAGGTCACGGCGGAAACGTTCACTGGCCAGGGAGGCGAAGCCGGAGTTGCGTGTGCCGTCATCCCAAATGACGGCCTCTTCGGGGTGCTGTTCGGCCCACCAGGCGGGCATGCTGCAGTTGACGCAGAACAGGATGTGGGCGTCCGGCACGACGGAGAGCAGACGTTCCGCCTGGATATCGAGGTCGGAGAAGTCGTATTTTCCGAGCCCCTGCCAGATGCTGCGCACTCCGCGGTCACCATTCTTCACATAGTCAAAGCCGAAGAAAGTGTTGACTCTGAACACTTGAAATCCCGCGTCTGCGAACAGACGGTAGTCGTCCTCCATGCAGCGGTTGATTTTCGCGTTGTAGTTGGCCTGGGTGGAGTAGATGGCGGCTGGTGCGCAGAAATCACCACAGGAGAAGCAGTCCATGCATCCTTGACGGATGAATTGGGCAGGAGGACGGGGGGCGGGCGGCTGACCAGCCGTAATCTCCAGGGTACCGAGAGGTTCGGCAGCGAGACGGTCATCCAAATGGATGGCGTAGCGTCCGGGCGTCAGGAATTCCGTGTAGAGGGTGAAGGGTATTTTCAGGGAGTCCCCCGCCTTCAGGCGGGTGAGGTCATTTTTGGGGAAAAGCCATTGAAGCCAGGCGTGGTTTCCGTCAGCGTCCAGGAAGCGCCATGCCAGACGGCTGGTCTGGAAGAATGGCATGGCCGTGAAATGGAGGGCGAGTTCCCCTGTCACCAGTTCACCTGCATTGGCGGAGCTTTTGTCCAGGGTGAAAACCGCTTGAACGGGGCAGGGCGGGAGCAGGCGTGAGGGAACGGCGGAGGGCACAATCCACCCTTTGTCGAAAAGTTCTGGAAGGTGCCAGCTGGGGAGGAAGTCCACAATGGCGTACACCGTGCCGTCTGGCTCCTTTGCCTGCCAGGTTCCCGAGCTGGCCAGAAGCACCTGGCGGGAGGTGTCGGCAAATCGAAATTCCACGTCCGCCGCCAGTTTTTCATGCTCAGGCTTTTCCTTGACGGGGAAACGCAGTTCCAGTCGGTTCTGTCCTGTCTGTAGAAATGGCTTCAAGTTGAAGTAATATTTGTCCGTGTAACCAGAAATGCTTTGGCCGACGCACTGGCTGTTCACCCAAATCTCCGCCTTGACGGGGAAACGTCCGATGGCGTATTCGGGAATTCGCTTCAGTTCGAAGTCGCGCCAGGCAATTCCGCCGGAGAGCGGACCGACCATGTTCCAGCCATTCCAGTAGTTCCAGTTGAACGCCTGCGGCGATTCGGGGATTTCCGTCACTTCGACAAAGGCGTCAGTGGCTTCCACACGCAGTCTGGCGAGCATGGCGAGTGGAGGCATGGTGAACTGGGAGCCATCCTGGCAGACGAGCATGTCCAGCGTCCGCCAGTCCTGGTCAAGGAAGGTGACTTTCACGCTGTCCGCATTTTTCAGACGCACCTGGTAGGTGCGGTTCGGCTCGCAGTCCAACCGCGTCTCGCCGTCCTCGGGAAACTCGCGGGAGAGTACATTGTAGGGGGAGCGACGCGCCTGAACGGCAAGGGCAGGACGTCGAAACTCCACGGTTCCCCGGAAAGATTTCTGGGCAATCCAAAGTCGAATCTTGTTCTCGGGTTCGGTCAGTTTGAAGGCCAGCTCGTGTGATTCCCATTTGCCGTTGGTCTGAATGTTTTGGGCACTAGGCAGTCGTTTGCCGTTGAACGACTGCGCATAAAGCATGGCTCCGCCATTGCCTTCCTCACCTTCGGTACGCAGAGTGGCACGGAAAACGAAATCTCCCTGCGGCAGTGTCATGTCAAGCGTGTGCCAGGTGGAGTTGCCCTCGTCGTTCGCATGGGTCTGCCGCCAAATATTTCCCTGCTTTTGAGCCTTGGCGGTCTTTGCGGTGACAAAATCGTGGAATACCCAGCGCTCCTTGCAAAGGTCGGGCAGGTCAATCGCCAGGGTGCAGCCAACCATCCAGAAGACCAATGCAAGCAGGATGTTCTTTGGGAACTGGTGGGTCATGCTGTGGTCTCCTCTTATTTTGCGCGGCAGAAATACTGGTGTCCCAGGCTTTCCTTGTGCGTGTCCGTGCTGGCCCCCGCCGAGGACATGAGCATCAGCCGCACGGCATTCCGCTCATTCACGGCGCTTCCGTCGGCATGGACTATGTTCGCACTTCCCGAATGCCTGTCCATGATGTATCCGGCTCCGTATGGCTGTTCTTGTTTATTGGTCACCAGCATGCAAAAGGCGCGCTGGGGGGCTGCTTTCATGGCGGAATCCGCCGACAGGATGATGGAGGAGGGACGGGCGATGTCGCCGGGACGGCATACCTTCGGCGGATAGTTGCGGTTCATCGCCTCATTGGTGTGCATGTCATCGCCTATGCCCACGACATTGTAGCCGTAACTGACATAGCGGAACATGGCGTCCGGGGATTTGCGCCCCAGCCAGCTTTTGGTGTATTGCGTTTGTCCCACCGCCTCCAGGGCGTTGCAGAGAAAGCATTTCTCCAAGGTGTACTTCCCGTTTATCAGCAGCCAGGCTGGAATCTTTTCATGTTCCCCGTTGTTGTATATTTGTACGTTGTAGGCCGGAAAGCAGTCATCGTTGTCATGAATATAGGTGAGATACCCCAGGCCAATCTGGCGCAGGCCGTTCAGACAACTTATGGTGCGCGCCTTGTTCCGTGCCTTGCTCAAGGACGGCAGGAGCATCGCCGCCAAGACGGCGATGATGGCAATGACAACCAATAGTTCAATAAGCGTAAACTTTTGGCTATGAATAAAACGCTTCTCCCTTCCCCCGCATGAATTCAGTCTGCAAAATCCGTGTGTCATTGTGAGCTCCTGATTGTTGACTGCTGGAAGAAATCAAGTGATTTTGTGGCAAGCCCCTTGAACCGATGACTGGCTAATCAAACGAATACTCATTAATATAGATGAATACTTTTGCGATGTCAAGCAACTGTTTTTGTTTTTCCCAAAAATATTTGTTTCGCGTTGACATTTCAATGGGGTTCATCCATATTGGAAATCATCGTGCCTGTTCAGTGTGCGCAAGCGGCGGCTTGCCGCCGCCGACATAATGCAGGAAACACGCACGTGGTGCATCTGCAAGGTGGCGTTCCTCGGGGCGCAAAACGACGCCGCAGAAATCTGGATGAACATATTGCAAAACGCTGGCCTGGTGAAACAGTCGTAAACCTGGCTTGCGCCAATCAATGGAGAAGGCATTATTTTGGCCATCTCCAAAAAAACGTGGCCAAACGGCTTGCAATTCCCGTTTGATGCGTTATATTGAATCGAAACATAATAACGGGTTTGTTTTTTTTTGTCAATTGCGATTCAAAGGAGAAAAAAGATGAGCGTTCCAGAGATTCCCTACAAGATTTACCTGACGGAGGCGGAGTTGCCGACGGCGTGGTACAATGTCCGTGCGGAGATGGGCAAGAAGCCTGCGCCGCTGCTGAATCCGGGGACGCGTCAGCCCGTGACCTTGGAGGAACTCAGCCAGGTGTTCTGCCGTGAGTTGGCAATGCAGGAACTGGATGACAGCACGCCGTATATCCCCATACCGAAGCCCATCCTGGACTTTTACAAGATGTACCGTCCGTCCCCGTTGGTTCGCGCGTACTTTCTGGAGAAGGAGTTGGGGACGCCTGCGCACATCTACTACAAGTTTGAGGGGAACAACACGTCCGGCAGCCACAAGCTCAACTCCGCGATAGCGCAGGCGTACTATGCCAAGCAGCAGGGGCTGGAGAGCATCACGACCGAGACGGGGGCAGGGCAGTGGGGGACCGCGCTCTCCATGGCCTGCTCCTTCTTCGGGCTGAAGTGCCATGTCTATATGGTGAAATGCTCCTATGAGCAGAAGCCGCATCGGCGTGAGGTGATGCGGACATACGGGGCGGAGGTGACGCCCTCGCCGTCGGACACAACCGCTGTCGGGCGCGCCATTCTGGCCGCCCATCCCAACACCAACGGCAGTCTGGGCTGCGCCATTTCGGAGGCGGTCGAGACGGCCGTCAGCACGCCGAACTGCCGTTACACCCTGGGGTCGGTGCTGTCGCAGGTGCTGCTGCACCAGAGCGTCATTGGTCTGGAGACGCAGAGGGCGTTGCGCAAGTACGACGTCCGACCTGACGTCATCATCGGCTGCGCTGGCGGCGGCTCCAACCTGGGCGGGCTGATTTCACCGTTTGTGGCGGAGAAACTCAAGGGCGAGCTGGACTGCCGCATCATCGCGGTCGAGCCAGCCTCGTGCCCCAGCCTGACCCGCGGGCGCTATGCCTACGATTTCTGCGACACGGGCCACGTCTGCCCGCTGGCCAAAATGTACACGCTGGGGGCGGACTTCATCCCCTCCCCAAGCCATGCGGGGGGACTGCGCTACCACGGCATGAGTTCCATCGTTTCGGAACTGTACGACCAGGGGGTCATCGAGGCCACCTCCGTGACCCAGACCGACGTGTTCGCCGCCGCCGTCCGCTTTGCGCGGGTGGAAGGCACCCTGCCCGCCCCCGAAAGCGCGCACGCCATCAAAGTCGCCATTGACGAGGCGCTCAAGTGCAAGGAGACTGGCGAGGCGAAGAACATCGTCTTCGGGCTGACTGGCACGGGCTACTTCGACATGTACGCCTACCAGCGTTTCAATGACGGGCAGATGTCCGACACCATCCCGACGGACGAGACCATTGCCGAATACGCCTCGCATCTGCCTTAGAACTGGGTGCGTCAAAGTGTCGCAGTGTGACATGAAATGCGTCAGGGGGTGCGACAAAAAACATTCCTTGCGGAGATACCTGGCGGCGGATGACCAGGGAAAACGACTGTCCAAGAATTGGCACGGCACTTGCTTACTCTTTTCTCGTGTGTTTTCTGAACAATAACGAAAACCCAAAAAGGAGATAAGATTATGAGCAAGATTCTAGGTATTGACCTTGGCACGACCAATTCCTGCATGGCAGTCGTCGAGAACGGCAAGCCTGTGGTGATTCCGAACGCGGAGGGGCATCGCACCACTCCGTCCATTGTCGCCTTTGCCAAAAACACAGGCGAACGTCTGGTCGGTGAGGCCGCCAAACGCCAGGCGGTGACCAACCCCACGCAGACCATCTACTCCATCAAGCGTTTCATGGGGCGCAAGTACCGCGAGGTCAGCGAGCCCGTCCCGTACAAAGTGGTGGAAGGGAAGAACGGCGACGCCTACGTCGAGGTGGCTGGCAAGCAGTACTCCCCGCCTGAAATCTCCGCCATGATCCTTCAGAAGCTGAAGGCGGACGCGGAGGCTTACCTGGGCGAGGAAATCAGCGAGGCCATCATCACGGTCCCCGCCTACTTCAACGACAGCCAGCGCCAGGCC